>JBIKZR010000244.1:0-3838 GCA_044354635.1 Crocinitomicaceae bacterium
TGGAACGGTTCCAGAAATTACAAGTTGACCTGGGCAATTATAATTGGCAGCAACTACAACACCACTAATCGAAGCACAAACCTCTTCCACAACTGCATCTTCTAAACCTAGAATTGCAGCCATAGTTGACGGCTCTTGTTCACAAGCGCGTTGCATCGCCAATGCACGTTGGTAAACTAATTTTAGTCCATCTTCAAAATGCAAAGTTTTATTCGCTACTAAAGCAGAAAATTCTCCCAACGAATGGCCTGCGACCATGTCCGGTTTAAAATCATCTCCCAAACACGCCGCTAAAATCGTGGAATGTAAAAATATTGCTGGCTGCGTTACGTTGGTTTGCTTCAATTCTTCGTCGGTACCTTCAAACATTATTTTACTAATATCGAATCCAAGAATTTCATTTGCTTTCTCAAATAATTCTTTCGCTTTCGGTGATTTTTCATAAAGGTCCTTTCCCATTCCTGAGAACTGAGCACCTTGACCAGGAAATACATATGCTTTCATATCTGAATTTTTCAATTTAGGAGCAAAAGTAATGAAAGTTAACTTGTAAGCATAAAAAAAGGGTCGGCAAAACCGACCCTTTTCATTATCTTAAACGTTGAAATTATTTTCTAACAACTAATTTTTGTGTCGAAACTGCACCGTCAACAGTAATATTTACCATGTATACACCGCTAGACAAAGCATCTGTATGAACAGTAACATTCTGTGCGCCATTAACTGTTCCTAAATCTGTTGTATAAACAACTTTTCCAGAAAGTTCTGTTACCGCAATTGCAACAGCTGCTTCTTTGTTCAAATCCAATGAAATTGTTGCATTAGAAGATGTAGGATTAGGATAAACAGAAACTCCGTAGTTTGTTTCAACTTCAGAAATAGAAGCAGAAGGATCTTCATTTAAACGAATCATTACCGCTGAAGGTGATGTAAGTTGGAAACTAATTCCATCCGCTGTATACCCAAGAACTGTTCCTTCTGTAGTATTTTGAGCCAAACCGAAACGAACCTCATCCGTTCCACCAAGGTGAGCAGCAACTACAAGAATCACATCCCCTGCATTTAACGTAATTGGGCCACCACTAATCATAAGATTTGACCATGTAGCAGTTGTATTTGAGACTGTTGAAAGAACTGTTTCAGCGAAGTAAACAAAATCAGCAGCTACATCATCGTATTTATATATTTCAGCGAAATATTCCGCACCAACAGCACCAGCTGGTTGAGTTGCCAAACGGATTTTTACACTTGTAACATCCATATTGTCAAAAATCTCCATTACGTTACCAATTTTCAAAGGTTGAGCATCTTGCGAATTAACTTGACCAATTGAACCAGAAGTAATGTTGTTGTCTCTACTGTATTCGTATTGTGTCATAAATAGATCAAACGTTCCAACATTATTTGTTAAATCAGAATCCGTTGCTGGGATTGTTGTTGTAATGTTTACCGTTTTAGTACCAAGTCCAGAAGGGATATATGGCGTTGCGATAGATAATGTATCTGCTATCGTTGAATTGATAGAAATTGCAGCGCCAGTTTGGTCATAACCACCAGTTGCTGTAGCTTTCAATGCAACACTTGCTTGATTCAATGCACCGTTATTTAAAACGTTAGCACCAAATGTTAAACCTGGAAAACTAGTTTGGGAAGCAGAAATATTGTAATAATCCAACCCTTGCGTAGTTGCTATATCTGTAGCTTGAAACCAAGTTGAAATTTTCATGTCGTTATCCCAAGCTTCAACAATTCTTACATCATCAATACCCCAAAACCAATCCCATGCTCCAACATAATGGAAACGGATACGAACTTGGTTTGACCAAACTCCAGTTCCAATTGTTGGCGTGATATTTACCGTTTCTTCTTCACCATCCGCGCAGTTTGTGTTTACAGGAACTTCTGCAACAGGATTCACTTCAAAAATAGACCAATTTAAACCACCATCATTGGAAACTTCAACATAGTTTTTGTCATAATAGTGACGGTAATATTCCGCGAATTTAAGATAAACACTTGCATTTCCAGATGCAGATAAATCGATATTTCCTTGGAAAGCAAAATAGGCATCTTGCACTCCAGTTCCACCAGCACCATCAGAATTGATAAATGCAAAATTCCCAGTTGCATTGGAGAATGTTGCCGGCCATTGGTATTGAGCTTGCTGCCCTGTAATTCCAGCTGGAATTGCAGTTACAATTTCCCAGTTTGCTGAACCAACATGAGTTGTAGTTGTAGTTGCAGCCCATTCGCCTGCAACATCGAATTGATTATCCCAAAGAATATCGCCTTCCGCTTTTAGAACATCAGAATTTGTAGCTTTCTTAGCGACAGGTCTAATTTCATTTCTTTCATTTTTTGCAGAAACGCTAGTTTGGATTTGAGCATTCAATGCCATCCCACCAATCAAAGTTCCTGCTAGTAAGTAAAACTTTTTCATCTAATCTGTTTTTAATAATTTAATGTAAAGATAAAAAACAAAGTTTTGAAAACAAGCGCATTTACTTTTTAATGGAGATTAAGACCTCTAGCGTTTACGATAAACGTGAATTTTCAATGCGAAAAATGTTTAATTATTTCTAAAAGAGGAAACTGAACAACAATTGAGAACAATAGTTTGGCGAGAAATATTACGAAAATAGTTTAAAAGCGTACACCAATATTTTCAAACGTGAAAGTTCAATACATTTGTTAAATTTGGAAAATTAAAAGGTAATTTCATTTAAATCACTAGCGAATCTAGTATCAAATGGAATCTCCGCTATTCATTTTTTTTGTTAAATTACCTTTTGAAAAATTGAACATGTATTTAAATTTTAATAAACAGAATAACACTAACTATGGCATTTAATGGAAAGGAAGGGGAAGAAATCTCCTTGGCGACCGCTTCAAGCTGGACAGAAAATTACAGGAATCATATGGTAAGTGGAGATCTAAAAGGGCATTTTTTTGGTAAGGATCATATTATTGCTATTTTGGAACAATCAGATTGCGTTGGCATACGAATATATAATGGAATTGATGGTAACGTTAAACCAGTTTTAATTATGGTTGGTGCTAAAGCCAATGAAGATGATCTTGTTAATGGAATTATAGTTGATAAGGCAATTCCTTGTCCTAATAGTTGCGGGAGAGCAAATGATTTAAACAGTTAATGTACAGTTTTACGGATGATTTGATTTTAGATGGGCTAATACATATAGTAATTCTAATTGGATTTCTCCCATTAATTTTACTGTTAGCAGTAAAAAATAATGCTTTAGCTCCGAAGAATCTGAACCGAGCCCTGGTATTATTGTGTCTAATCTCTATTTTTTCTGACCTAATTTGTTATATTTCTGCTCCAATTTTCAAAAATAACAATCCAATTATACATGTATACGAAATCTTATCAGGAGCAGTTATTTTGCATATTTACAAATTAAACTTTACCAATGAAAAGACAAAAAAAATAATTCTTTTACTTCTTTTTGTGTTTGTTAGTTTTTCTATTTTTCTTTTTTTTTACAAGGACGGATTTAAATTTGATAATACCGAATCCACAATTAGTTTAAAAATTATGGTAATCCTATTATCCATGTATTATTTTCTAACTTTGTTTTACCAATTGAAAATAAGGAGTTTAAAGAACCAT
Organism: Crocinitomicaceae bacterium; assembly: GCA_044354635.1. Lineage (GTDB taxonomy): Bacteria > Bacteroidota > Bacteroidia > Flavobacteriales_D > Crocinitomicaceae > M0103. The sequence goes on from JBIKZR010000244.1 coordinate 3,635, forward strand.
TACTTTTTCTGGATAAACGCAGCATTTTTATTCTATTCTGGCACTACTTTTTATATTTTTCTTTTTGAGAATTTTGTGATATTTGGTTTATATAAAAACTATATATGGCCAATTCATTTAATCGCAACCATAATTTTTAATCTACTATTATCCAAAGGAATATGGACTATGAAAAAATTATCCTAATTGGAATAATTGCAGGAA
>JBIKZR010000245.1:0-3833 GCA_044354635.1 Crocinitomicaceae bacterium
GTTTCGAACCAACTGGAGGAGCCAATAACAATTGCCTTAAATTAGTAGAAAATACTTTTATTGCTTCTTTGTCCGCTTTTTCTTTTGTTTCATTTACCACTTCATTTTCCATGGAAGGACAAATCAGTCGTTTATAGGCTTCTTTGCACGCTTCGGCAACTACTTGTGCACATGCGTCATCACTTTTTACAAAAAAATGCTCCAACAATTCCAAGGCGTCTTCCTTTGCAGGTTGTGCTTTGAGCGAGATAAATCCTTCCCGTTCCGCCCTTACCAAAGCTAAAAATCGGTGCGATACACTTTTATGTAATGGTTCTGAAAAATCGAAGTAATCCCGGTATTTTTCCCCAGCTACTTCCTTCCCTTTTACCAATTTAGCGTGCAGAACTGCTTTGCGTTTGAATAATTGCCGCATCCGTGATCGGGCATTCGTGTTTTCATTCATCCATTCCGCCATAATATCTTTGGCACCTAAAATCGCAGAAGCTTCATCTTCCACATCACCTTTCACAAAGCGTTCTGCCATTTGTTCTGGATCACCGCCTCTTTGCGAAAAAATCATTTTTGCCAATGGCTCCAACCCCAATTTCTTTGCTTTATCGCCTTTGGTCTGTCGTTTTTGCTTGTACGGTAAATAGATATCTTCCAAAATTGTAGCATCAAAACAAGATTCTATTTTAGCTTTTAATTCAGGTGATAAAACTCCCTGCTCTTCCATAGAAGATAAAATTGTTTGTTGCCTTGCAATTAATTCATCGTATTTTTTTGCGAAATCTCGAATTGCTGCCACTTCTACCTCATCCAATCCTCCCGTCATTTCTTTTCTATAGCGGGAAATAAATGGAATAGTCGCACCTTCTTTTAACAAAGACAAGGTGTTGGATATGGATTTAGAAAGTAAACCTGAATTGGACTGTATAAATTCGTGTTGTTGCATTTTATATGTACTTTGGATGGTAAATCTCGCAAAAGAAACCCCGGTTTGCAACAATTATAAGAGAAGAAATTTTGTTAAACTTTTGATAATATCGGCGTGTTCCATCTGCCGTTTGTTATATTTGAGTGATATTTACCGTGGTAATGAAAAAAACAGTTTGGATTTTAGTGGCAATTTTGATGTGTAGTTTTACACTTTATTCCATATTGGAAAAGGGAAATGCAAGTTACTATTCTTCCAAATTTGAAGGTAGGAAAACCGCATCTGGAGCCGTTTTTAGACAAGACAGTTTGACTGGGGCACATAAAAATTTGCCTTTTGGGACACGCGTTTTAGTTACGAATCTAAAAAACGACTCCATGGTAATCGTTACAATCAACGATCGTTTAAGTGCGAAATCAGGCCATACCATTGATTTAACACTAAAAGCCGCAAAACAATTGAATTTTGTGCGCGATGGAATTACACAAGTTACATTACAAAAAATAGAATAGATATGAATAAATTGAGTTTAATTGCAATTGGGATAGTTGTATTAGAAGCATGCGCACCAAAAACAGCCGAGGTTATTTCACCCGTTGAAAAACCAGCAACAGTTGTAACATCAGAATTTCCATCTTCGGAAATTGCAGAAGGAAGTAAATTATATGCCGAGAATTGCGGAAAATGCCATGCATTGAAAACGGTTACAGACTTTTCTTCCGAACAATGGCATAAGATTGTGCCAAATATGTCTGCACTAGCGAAAATAGATGCTACCAAAGAAAATAAAATACTTCAATACGTTTTGTGGAAATCAAATAAGTAAAACTAAGCGATGAACCGCAGTAAATTTCTTCAAATTATGGGAGGATCAACCGTTTCTTTGAGCACATTAACTTCCTTGGATATTTTACTGAATACGCTAAGTGAAACGGCACTAAAAATGCCCGTTTTATTTGTTGGTCACGGCTCACCGATGAATGCCATTGAAGAAAATGAATTCACGCTGTATTGGAAGAAATTGGCAGCGGAGATTGAAAAACCGAAAGCTGTACTGTGTATTTCTGCCCATTGGTTGACCCGTGGAACGTTCGTCACAGCGATGAACCATCCAAAAACAATTCACGATTTTGGCGGTTTTCCGCAAGCTTTGTTCGATGTAAATTATCCAGCGCCAGGAAATCCACTATTAGCGGAGGAAACTGTAAAATTAATAACTTCCACTTCGGTTGGATTAGACCACGAATGGGGGCTCGATCATGGAACTTGGTCAATCGTGAAAAACATGTATCCAAATGCAGAAATTCCAGTTTTGCAATTAAGCATCGATTACAGTCAACCGGCTCAATACCATTACGATTTGGCAAAACAGCTTGGTGCGCTGCGCAAAAAAGGCGTTTTAATAATTGGCAGTGGAAATATGGTGCACAATCTTGGAATGGTAGCATGGGACAAGTTAAATGAATCGTTTGGATTTGATTGGGCAATTGAAATGAACTCTATTTTCAAGAAGAAAATCGAGGAAAATGACCACACTGCTTTAATTCAGTATGAAAAACTGAGTTCCGCAGCAAAATTAGCCGTTCCAACGCCCGACCATTACTATCCGTTACTTTATACGCTAGGTTTAAAAGAAGAAAAGGACAGTATTTCTTTTTTTAATGACAAGCCCGTTGCAGGTTCCTTGACAATGACTTCTGTAAAATTTGGCTAAATTGTCCCAAAATTAAGTTCGCTCCGATGGAAACGTATACCTTTTGTTTTCACAGAATAAAAACTATCTTTGAACATGCTATCCGATTTGAAAATTATCGATATTTCAACTGTCCTTGCGGGGCCATCCGTGGGAACATTTTTTGCGGAGCTTGGTGCGAATGTTCTTAAAATAGAAAATCCAAATCTGCCAGATGTTACACGAAGTTGGAAATTGCCTTCCGAAGACAAAAACAGCACTGTTTCAGCCTACTTTTCATCCGTAAATTATAAAAAAAACTACCTTCAATTAAACCTGAAGGAAGAAAAAGATTACGCCCAATTTATGGAATTAATCCGAGACGCAGATATTCTTATTTCCAACTTAAAATTTGGGGATGCAGAAAAATTGAAGTTGGAGGATGCGCTGCTACGAAAAGAAAATCCACGTCTGATCTGCGGAAAAATAAACGGCTTCGGCAGCAAAAATGACCGTGTTGCGTACGACTTAATTCTACAAGCTGAATCTGGATTTATGTCCATAAATGGAACATCTGAAAGCGGACCTGTTAAAATGCCGGTTGCGTTGATTGACGTTTTGGCGGCACACCAATTGAAAGAAGGATTATTGCTCGCGCTACTTGAAAGAGAGAAATCAGGGAAGGCTAAAACTGTGACCGTTTCTTTATACGACACCGCAATCGCGAGTCTTGTGAACCAAGCTTCGAATTATTTGATGGGAAAAGAAATCCCGAAACGAATTGGCAGTTTACATCCGAATATTGCACCTTACGGTGAGATTTTTAAAACTGCAGATGGCGATTTTATAACTTTCGCCATTGGAAGCGATAGCCATTTCAAGAAACTTTGTCACTTTTTGAATGTAAATGAATTACCGAAAGACGAGCGGTTTTACTCCAATTCCAATCGGGTGAAAAATCGAACGGAATTAGAGAAAATACTGCAAGCAAAACTTTTTGAAATTCCAACAGACACCATTCTTTCTGCCCTGAAAATGGAAAATGTTCCGGTAGGGAAAATTCAAAATTTAGCGGAAGTTTTTAGTGATCCCGCTGCACAAGCTATGATACGAGAGGAAATCATTGATTCCAAGCCAACCAGCCGAATCACTTCAATTGCGTTCAAATGGGAATCCTGATTCGAACACCGGAAACGGAAAAGGAATGGGAAGATTATTACGATCTTCGATTTCGTGTATTGA
>JBIKZR010000246.1:0-3825 GCA_044354635.1 Crocinitomicaceae bacterium
CAACGTATAGCGATGATCCACTGCGGATGTTGCGTGCCATTCGTTTCGCCGCACAACTGGATTTTAAAATCGAACCAAAAAGCTTGCAATCTATCCTCAAAAATGCCGATCGCCTAGAGATTATTTCGATGGAGCGTATTGTCGATGAATGTAACAAGATAATTTTAAGTAACGAACCATCGCGCGGATTCAAATTATTGTATTCCACCAAACTATTGCAGCAATTTTTCCCTGAAATGGTTGCTTTGCATGGCGTTGAAATCATAAATGGAAAATCCCACAAGGATAATTTTTACCATACCTTAGAGGTTCTCGATAATGTTGCTGGGAAAAGCGACAATCTCTGGCTCAGGTGGGCAGCAATTTTGCACGATATTGCAAAGCCGCCAACCAAAAAGTTCGACACGGAAATTGGTTGGACTTTTCACGGACACGAGGATTTAGGCGCACGAATGACACCGCGGATTTTCAAACGCTTGAAATTGCCTTTGGATCAGAAAATGAAATACGTACAAAAATTGGTGCGCTTGCATTTGCGTCCGATTGCTTTGGTGAAAGGTTTTGTGACAGATTCTGCCATTCGCAGACTTTTGAGCGAGGCCGGTGACGATATCGAAGATTTGATGGTTTTGTGCAATGCGGATATCACCTCAAAAAATGAATTCAAGGTAAAAAAATACCGTCAGAATTTCGACATGGTTTTGGCTAAATTAAAAGCCGTTGAAGAAAAAGACCGCATACGCAACTTCCAACCACCCGTTTCAGGAGAATTGATTATGCAGGTGTATAATATTGCACCGTGTGCGGAAGTTGGAATTCTAAAATCGCGAATCAAAGAAGCAATTTTGGAAGGAGAAATACCAAATGAATCCGCAGCAGCTATTGAATATATGCTGCGAATTGGCGGAGAATTAGGATTAACGCTCGCGAATGACCCGAGATAAAACAAATAGTTATACTTTTATACCATAGTCAATAGTAATAGTAACATGGCAGGATTAAAATTTAGAGTACTTCTAGATTCAGAAAGTAATAGTGAAATCTTTCGAGATATTCTTATCAGCGATACAGCTAATTTCGAATCTTTATTCAAAGCAATTGTTTCCTCTTTTCGTTTTGAAGGAGATCAAATGGCCAGTTTTTATGTGTCGAACGACAATTGGGACAAAGGAGAAGAAATCAGTTTGATGGATATGTCCTACGACGATGATTTAGTGGAATCTCCAACAGCAATAATGAAAGATGCGACCATCAAAGATTTTTTGAAGGAGCCGGATCAGAAGTTTATTCTGGTTTATGATTTCTTACGCATGTGGATTTTTTTAGTGGAATTAATCGGCTACGACAAAAACAGTCCGGCAACTCCAGAAGTAATACTTGCAGTGGGAATGGCGCCACCCGAAGATTCCAGAGAAGCTGCAGATAACGAAGATCTTTTTGCGGGAGAATTTGACGATGAAGAAGAAGATGAACTAGGTCTCAACGACTATGAAGATGGCATGTCAGATGAGGATTATTCAAATTTAGACGAATACGAATACTAATGGAAGAAAAATTTGGCGACCCAATTGGCGCAGCGATAGCAGAATATGCAGCAACAAAAAAACCGAATGATATTATTGTAGGATCTGATATTTGTGAAGACGATATAATTCCGATTGAAGTGCTTTTCAGAAAATTCGACAATATGCCGGAATTGGAGCAAATTGCGTTGGAACGTGTAAAAGGAAAAGTGTTGGATGTTGGCGCAGGTGCTGGTGTTCATTCCTTTGAATTACAAGACCGCGGTTTGCAGGTTTTCCCAATCGAGACATCTCAAGGTGCCGTTACCTACATGAAAAGTGCAGGATTGGAAAGTGCGCGAAAAATCGATTTTTTTGAATTGAAAAATGAGAAATACGATACCATTCTGATGATGATGAATGGCATTGGAATTGCTGGAACATTGGCTAATTTAGAGAAAACACTGGAACACGCAAAAACGATTTTAGCTGCCGGTGGAAAAATATTGTGTGATTCGTCCGATATAAAATACTTATACGAAGATGAAGATGGCGCACTTTGGGTAGACCTAAATTCGGAATACTATGGGAATTTTCGTTTTCAAATGAAATACAAACGCGAAAAAGGGCCTTGGTTTGACTGGTTATACGTTGATTTTGACAACTTATTTTCTGCAGCAAAAAATGTTGGACTGAAAGCAAAAAAAGTATATGAAAACAACGATCATTTTTTGGCGGAAATCACCATTGATTAGTAACACTATTTTACTTCGGATTACGGTATTTTTTCTTGTAATTTCTTTTCAAAGTACTGCGCAGGAGAAAAAAATAAGCGACTTTCCAATGTCTGAAAGTTCCCTTTTATGGGAAATTAAAGGTCCCGGAGTGAAACATGGAAGTTACCTTTTCGGAACGATGCATCTCATTGAAAAAGAGTATTTTTTGTTTCCGAAAAGTTTGGAGAAACGCGTTCAAAAAGCAGAAGTTTTGGTAATGGAACTTCCAGGAATGCCGAGCCAGTTCGACGCAATGAAACTTCTAAAATTAAAAGAAGGAAATTTCTTTGATTTTTTCACAACGGAGCAGTCGGATTCCATTTTTGTTTGGGCTAAAGAAGCGTTAAAACTTTCCGAAGAAGCCTTTCGAAAGACAATGTCGCCAATGAAACCTTTTGTAGCAATTCAACTCGCAACACAAATGCAATTTATGGGAAAAACAGCATCCTACGAATTAAAATTTGAAGAAATTGCAACCGAGAGCAGGGTGGAAATTAAAGGATTGGAAACGCTGGAAGAGCAGCTTTCCTTTTTCGATAATTTAACCAAGGAGCAGCAAGCAGAAATGGTTATGGAAGGAATTCGAGAAATGCAGAAATCGATTGAATTCAGCAAGAAAGTGCAGCAAGTTTATGCGCGACAAAACGTAGATTCCTTGTACAATATGCTCCATGAAAATGGCGGCATTATCACTTCGGAAGAAAAGCTTTTCATAGATGACCGGAACAAAAAATGGATACCTCAAATTCGAGAATCACTCGCTTCGAAGAGAACATTTATTGCAGTTGGCGCAGGACATTTAGGCGGACCGAATGGCTTGATTCGTTTACTTGAAAAAGAAGGATACACGCTTTCACCAGTTGAATTAAAGTAAAAGATAATCATATTAACCATGACTAAAATAGTAATGTTTCTGCTTTTTACAGCAGTTCTAGTTGGTTGTAAAACCTATAACGAAGAAGAAAAGCAATCCTTCGAAGGAGAAATAAAAACGTATTTAGAAAAGAAGGGAATTACGTGCAAACGTTCTGATTCCGGCTTATATTATAAAATTACAGAACAAGGAGAAGGCAGAAATATTCATTTTGAAGACATCGTTTCTTTTTCCTACACCGGAAGCTTCATCAATGGTCAGAAATTCGACCAGCAGAAAAAACCAGTAGAATTTGCAGTGAAAGATTTAATTGGTGCTTGGAAAGAAATAATGCTGGAATTGAAGACCGGTGCAAAGGTGTTTTTGGTTGCTCCACCGCAATTGGGATATGGCGAACACGAGCTAGACGACATCCCGGCAAACTCTATTTTAGTTTATGAAATCACAGTGCATGGCGTGAAATAAAAAATGTTTGAGAATAATTGTCCGAATCATTGATAAAACGGTTTCAAACCTATATTTTTGACCTCTAAAATAAAATGATACTAAAACCCGTAAATAAAGATGAGCGTACTCGTTAATAAAGATTCGAAAGTAATTGTTCAAGGTTTCACAGGAAGTGAAGGATCTTTCCATGCTGGACAAATGATTGAATATGGAACCAATGTTGTTG
>JBIKZR010000247.1:0-3822 GCA_044354635.1 Crocinitomicaceae bacterium
TTCCATTGCAACTAGGAGCAAGAGATATGGCTTCAGGCTTTTTGAACATGTTGTCGTATTGGTTCTTCTTGCTTTCATCTGTAATCATGCTAATTTCCTTGTTTGTTGAATCAGGACCAGCAATGGCCGGATGGACAGTTTACCCACCATTGTCTGCATTGCCGCAAGCGGTAAGTGGATCAGGCACTGGGATGACATTGTGGCTTGTTTCCATGACAATTTTCATTGCGTCTTCTTTGATTGGTTCTTTGAATTATATCGTAACGGTTTTAAACCTTAGAACAAAAGGAATGAGCATGACAAGAATGCCTTTGACAATTTGGACATTTTTTGTAACTGCAATTTTGGGTGTGTTATCTTTCCCTGTGCTTTTATCAGCGGCTTTATTGCTGACAATGGATAGATTGGCAGGTACAAGTTTCTATTTATCTGATATTATAGTTGGTGGTGAAATGTTAACTAATCATGGTGGTTCACCTATTTTGTACCAGCATTTATTTTGGTTCCTTGGTCACCCTGAAGTTTACATCGTTTTATTACCAGCTTTGGGACTTTCTTCTGAAATTATCTCAACAAATTCTAGAAAACCAATCTTTGGTTACCGTGCAATGATTGGTTCCATATTAGCAATTGGATTTTTATCGTTTATCGTATGGGCGCACCACATGTTTGTTACCGGTATGAGTCCATTCTTAGGAAGTGTATTTGTTTTTACAACCTTGTTAATTGCAATTCCTTCTGCTGTAAAAGTATTTAACTACTTGACAACGCTTTGGAAAGGATCACTCATTCTAACTCCTGCAATGTTGTTCGCGATTGGTTTGGTTTCTTCCTTTATCTCTGGTGGTGTAACCGGTATTATTCTTGCGGATTCAGCTTTAGATATTACCCTACACGATACCTATTTTGTTGTAGCACACTTTCACGTGGTAATGGGAATGTCGGCTGTATTTGGAATGTTTGCAGGTGTTTACCATTGGTTCCCTAAAATGTACGGAAGAATGCTCAATACAAGAATGGGTTATGCGCATTTCTGGTTAACGTTAGCAAGTGCTTATGGTGTATTTTTCCCAATGCACTTTGTAGGAATCGCTGGAGCTCCTCGTCGCTATTATGATTTTTCTGTGTACGGTGAATTTGACGCAGAGTCGTTTACAATGATCATGGATTTGAATGTTGTTATTACGATTTTTGCAATTATAGGTTCGATAGCACAACTAATATTCCTATTCAACTTTTTCTATAGTATTTTCCGTGGCCCTGTGGCTCCTCAAAATCCTTGGAATTCAAACACTTTGGAATGGACAACTCCTGTGGAACACGTTCACGGAAACTGGCCAGGTGAATTGCCAACAGTTTATAGATGGCCGTATGATTATTCTAAGCCTGGTGCGGATACCGATTTTATCCCTCAAAATGTGCCGTTAGCTGAAGGAGAAGAAGAACATTGATAAGTTTTTAAATTATATTTGAAGCCTTCCGTCGTTTGATGGAAGGCTTTTGTATTTTTGTGTAAATAATAGTACGTGGAAGATTCTTTCGATTATAGGGATGAGGCTGAAAAAGATTCCGAACAGGAATTTGATAAAGTCTTGCGCCCAAAAAGTTTATCTGACTTCGCAGGACAACCTTCCGTAGTCGAAAATCTTGAGATATTTGTTAAAGCCGCAACTTTACGTGGGGAACCTTTAGACCATGTACTTCTTCACGGGCCTCCAGGACTTGGCAAGACTACTTTAGCGAATATTATTGCAAATGAGTTGGGAGTTGGATTTAAAGTTACTAGCGGCCCTGTTTTGGATAAACCTGGCGATTTAGCGGGGCTTTTAACTAACTTAAATGTTGGTGATGTATTGTTTATCGATGAAATCCACCGGTTAAGTCCAGTTGTAGAGGAATATTTGTATTCAGCAATGGAAGACTATTGTATCGATATATTAATTGATAGTGGACCAAACGCACGGAGTGTGCAAATAACCTTAAATCCTTTTACTTTAATTGGTGCAACAACGCGTTCTGGTTTATTAACTTCTCCTTTGAGGGCACGTTTCGGTATAAATTCTAGATTGGAATATTATGACGCTAAAACGCTGACCAATATCGTAGAAAGATCCTCTGGTTTATTAAATATACCAATCAACGAAGATGCTGCGTACCAAATAGCAAGTAGGAGCAGAGGAACGCCTAGAATTGCGAATGCTCTTTTGAGAAGAGTTAGGGATTTTGCTCAAATCAAGGGAACGGGAATAATTGATGCTGACATTACTGAATTTGCTTTAAAAGCATTGAATGTCGATGAAAACGGACTCGATGAAATGGATATCCGCATTCTAAAAGCAATTATTGAAAAATTTAGTGGCGGACCTGTTGGACTTACAACAATTGCTACTGCAATTGGAGAAAATGCGGGAACGTTAGAAGAAGTGTATGAACCATTTTTGATTCAGGAAGGTTTTTTAATGCGCACAGCACGAGGTAGAAAAGCGACAGAAAAAGCATTTAGACTGGTAGGAAAAGATACTGGTTGGACGCAGGGAGGACTTTTTTAAATTGCTGCATGTATTCTTCCGTTGAAAAAAATACGCAACGTATTAAAAACAAAACGAAAGACCTTGGTTTTTTCTTTTGCGGTATCTCCAAAGCAGAATTTTTGGAGGACGAAGCAATCCATTTGGAATCGTGGTTAAAACGAAATTACCATGGTAAAATGGGCTACATGGAAAATCATTTTGACAAACGATTGGATCCACGGCTTTTGGTTGACGATGCAAAAAGTGTTGTAACAGTGCTATTGAATTATTTTCCTGAAAATACACAGTTGGATTCTGAGGCTCCTAAACTATCAAAATACGCTTACGGTGAAGATTATCACTTTGTTATAAAAGATAAATTAAACGAATTAGTAGCATATATACAGCAGGAAATTGGTGAGGTTGCAGGTCGCGTTTTTGTGGATTCAGCTCCGGTAATGGATAAGGCTTGGGCGAAAAATTCAGGCGCTGGTTGGTTAGGAAAAAACACAAATATTATTCACCCGAAAAACGGATCGTTCTTTTTTATTGCCGAATTAATTATCGATCTTGAATTAGAACCCGATGGTCCAATCAAAGATTATTGTGGTTCCTGCACCCGCTGCATCGATGCTTGTCCAACGGAAGCAATTGTAGAACCATATCTAGTGGACGGATCCAAATGTATTTCGTACCTGACAATAGAGCTAAAGGATGCAATTTTACCGAACGAATTTCATGGAAAAATGGATAATTGGATGTTTGGTTGTGATATTTGTCAGGATGTTTGTCCATGGAATCGTTTTTCAAAACCCCATAGCGAAAACCGATTCAAGCCACACGATAACTTGTTGCACTTAACAAAAAGTGATTGGAAAGACCTTACACAAGAAGTATTCGGGGATCTTTTTAAAAATAGCGCAGTGAAAAGAACCAAATTTGACGGTTTAAAGCGAAATATTGATTTCACTTTAGAATAAAGATTCAGCAAAAAAAGTTGAATTAGAATTCTTCTTTTATAAAGGAAAATTACATTCCCATTTTTTCTAATTCTTCTAAAGTAAGTGTCTTGTATCCTTCAGGAATATTCATGTCAAATAAGGGCTTAATATTTTTATCTAGTTTTTTTTCGAATTTCGATACAGTCATCGTCATTTTAAGTCCGTTGTTATTTAAATCATATTGCATTGGAAAACCAGGAACTTCTTTATTTAAATAGGTTTGTCCTACTTTGGAAATTTCTATTTCTTCCGTATACCAAAAAATAGATTCTCCGCCATTTTCATCACTTAAAACTGCTTTTTTACACAGA
>JBIKZR010000248.1:0-3814 GCA_044354635.1 Crocinitomicaceae bacterium
AAGAAGTTTTTACCCCATTTCCTGTTCACGGATTGGATAAAGCGATGGGAATTGCCCCAACACGATTAGCTATTTGCGCCTTCATTTATGGCTGCATCGGTATTACGGTAGCAACCGTTATGATGAATTACATCATGATTCAGGATTGGCCACAAGATATTGGTGGAAAACCAAGTTTTAGTTATATTGATAACATGCCTGCGTTTGTGCCAATTATGTTTGAAATGACCGTATTTTTTGCAGCGCATTTAATGGTAATTACTTTTTATATGAGAAGTAGATTATGGCCATTCAAACAAGCCGAAAATCCAGATGTACGAACTACAGATGATCACTTCTTGATGGAAGTTGCTGTCAATAATAATGAAAAAGAATTGGTTTCTTTCTTCAAAAAAACAGGAGCAGTAGAAGTAAAAGTAATTGATAAGCATTAATTAGATATGAAAAGCATATATAATATAGCCCTGCTAGTAACATTGTCAGCATTAGTAACTTCTTGCCATGACACCAAGAACCCAAATTACCAATACATGCCAAACATGTATGAATCGGTTGCTTATGAAACATATGCAGAATCAAACGCATTCAAAAATGGTAAAGAAGGACAACTTCCAGCGGAAGGCTCAATCAAAAGAGGTTTTGAAACCTATGAATATGAAAATTCAACAGCCGGTTATGATTTGGCAAAAGCCAATTTAAAATCACCATTGGATACTTTGTCTACTAAAGACGCAGATACAGCAAAAGAATTGTATGGAATTTATTGTGCTATTTGTCATGGTGATAAAGGAGACGGTAAAGGAAAATTGGTAACGCAAGGAAAATTATTAGGAGTTCCTAATTACAAAGACCGACCAATTACCGAAGGAAGTATTTTTCACGTTCAAACTTTCGGTCTAAACACAATGGGTTCTTATGCTAATCAATTAAATTCTCACGAAAGATGGTTGGTTACGGCTCACGTACTTAAACTAAGAAACGAACAATAATTAAAGAATAAATTCATCTCAATAGATATGTATACATTTTCAAGTAAATTAAAAACATTCTCTCTTATTCTAATGCTTGTTGGAGCACTCGGAATTGGATATGGTTTTTTCAATGCACCCAAAAACATTCAAGATGTTGAAAAAATTCTAGCATCATCCGAACACGGAGGACATCATGCAGCCGCAGCTTCAGCTCACGAAGAAGGACAAGCTCTAGAAAATAAAGCACAAGTAGCCGCCGAACATGAAGCACATTTAGAACACGTATTGGAACAATTGCAAAACAAACCATGGGCAGCTTTATATGTTGCGTGTATTTTCTTTTTGTTAGTTTCTATGGGGGTTTTAGCCTTTTATGCTATTCAACAAGTGGCACAAGCCGGTTGGTCTCCAGTATTGTTTAGAGTAATGCAAGCAATTACAGCCTATCTTCCTGTAGGCTCCGTTATTTTCTTTGTGTTTTTAATTTTATGTGGCCTTCATTTTAACCATTTATTCATTTGGTTGGATCCAGAAGTTGTAGCACATGACAAATTAATTCAAGCAAAATCAGGATATTTAAATTTCCCATTTTGGATAATTAGAGCCGCAATCTTTTTAATTGGATGGAACTTATATCGTTATTTTTCAAGAAAAAATTGTTTGGCACAAGATGAAGCTACTGATGATTCTTTCTACAAGAAAAATTTTAAAATGTCAGCGGGATTTCTAGTTTTCTTCATTGTTTCAGAATCCATTATGTCTTGGGATTGGATTATGTCTGTTGACCCACATTGGTTCAGTACATTATTCGGATGGTATGTATTTGCCAGTTTCTTTGTAAGTGGAATCACAACGATTGCGATGGTCACTTTATACTTAAAATCAAAAGGATATTTAGAACATGTAAACACAAGCCATATTCACGATTTGGCGAAGTTCATGTTTGGTATTAGTGTTTTTTGGACTTACTTATGGTTCTCTCAATTTATGTTGATTTGGTATGCCAATATTCCTGAAGAAATCACCTATTTCGTTACAAGAATTGAATTATACAGATTACCATTCTTTGGAGCTGTGGTTATGAATTTTGTATTTCCATTATTGATATTAATCAATACCGATTTCAAAAGAATCACTTGGATTTTGGTAATGGCCGGAACCGTAATTTTATTAGGTCATTATATTGACTTTTTCAATATGATTATGCCAGCTACAGTTGGCGACCAATGGTTTATAGGTGTTCCAGAAATTGGCGCATTAATTTTCTTCTTCGGATTATTTCTTTTTGTAGTATTTTCTGCCTTAGCAAAAGTGCCAATGCTTCCAAAAAGAAATCCATTTATTGAGGAAAGCAAACATTTTCATTATTAATATTTAAAGTAAAAAACAGATGACAAGTTTGTTGGTAATTATAGTTTTAGTTTTATTATCTATTGCTTTGTGGCAATTGACGAAGATTTTTGACTTGACCCAAGTTGGGGAATTTTCAGATAAATCGCAAGTTGCAAATGACAATGATAACAATGTTCAAGGATATTTAATGTTTGGGTTTTTAGCATTCATTTATATTTTTACAATTTATGGATTGTTGGAATGGGGTGATTTAGTTCTTCACACACCCGCTTCAGAACACGGACATTTAATTGATAATTTGATGAATATAACTTGGGTTTTGATCTTTGCGGTTCAGGCAATTACACAAGTTTTATTACATTATTTTGCTTTCAAATACAGAGGAAATAAAAACAATAATGCATTATATTTCGCCGATAATAATAAATTAGAAGCCATTTGGAGTATTATCCCTGCAATCGTATTGGCTGGATTAATTCTTTATGGATTATACGCTTGGACCAATATCATGTTTATTGATGATGATGAAGACACTGTTGTAGTAGAATTATATGCGCAACAATTCAAATGGACCGCAAGATACGCCGGCACGGATGAAGTTCTTGGAAAAGCAAATGTTCGCTATATTGAAGGTGTAAATACACTAGGGGTTGATTTAGAAGATCCGTATTCTCAAGATGACGTTGTTGTTAGTGAATTACACATTCCAAAAGGAAAAAAAATCCACTTCAAAATGCGTTCCCAAGATGTTTTGCATTCTGCTTACATGCCTTATTTTAGAGCTCAAATGAATTGTGTTCCTGGGATGGTTACTGAATTTGCATTCACACCAATTTATACTACTTCAGAATATAGAGATTTTCCTTTTATGATTGAAAAGGTTGCCAATATTAATGCCATAAGAGCTAAAAAAAGCACCGAATTAGTAGCGAAAGGAGAAACCGCTCTTGATCCATATGAGTTTGACTATTTGCTTTTGTGTAACAAAATTTGTGGAGCATCTCATTATAACATGCAAATGAAAATTATTGTTGACACGCCAGAAGATTATAAAAAATGGTTAAAAGATAAAGCAACGGTTGTTCAAGAAGTAAAAGCGGCAAACACACCAGCTCCAGAAGCAGGTCAAACACCAATCGATACTTCAAAAACACAAAAAGTTGTCGTTGCCACTAATGTTGCAATGAAATAAGATTCAATAAAATTTAAAGTAAAAAAATATGTCAGCAGAAGGTCACGATCACGGACACGATCACGAACACGAACACCATCATAAAGATACTTTCATAACGAAATACATCTTTAGTATTGACCACAAAATGATTGCAAAACAATACCTTTTAACAGGAATTGTTATGGGGGTTATTGGCGTTGGAATGTCAATGCTTTTCCGAATGCAATTGGCTTGGCCAGAAGAATCTTTCAAAATCTTCAATGTATTATTAGGAGATAAATTTGCTCCAAATGGAATTATGACAAATGACATTTAT
>JBIKZR010000249.1:0-3794 GCA_044354635.1 Crocinitomicaceae bacterium
GCTGAAAAAATTGTTGATAAGCAAATTTTAAATGAAAACAATAAGCCGGTAAAACAAATTCCAAGTCAACCGTACAAAAGAAGCGTTCAAAAGCCAGAAATGAAAACGAGCTACGATTATCCTGCATTGGCGAGCACATACTTAATGTTGGATGGATATGCAAACAGCAGCGAGAATGCAGTGAAAATTGAAGTTACGCTGAATGGTTTCGAATATACTAGCCCACGTCAATTAACGGAGATTAAAAAAATCGTTTCTTCCGCAAATGGCGTTTCAACTACCAAAGATGTAACCTATTACTACACAGAATTCACTTACCGTCATACTATGTCTGTAAAGGTTAATGGTCCAGATGGAAAAGACATTTACTATGTTGTTCCGCAAGAATTAAGCAACTACAAAACATACAAATCGCCATCTACTACAACTTCAAATTCTGTAAATGCAGAGCAATTAGTGAAGTCGTTTGAAGAAAAAATCTTACAAGAAAACCTTACGATTATCAACAACCTTGTAAACGATAAAATTGGATACAAGCGCGAGCCAAGAAAAACGAGTTTGTCATACATCAAGACAAAAGATGATATTTATTCGGATTTGATGACTGCATACAACGATGCAACGTCTGGTTTAAAAACGTTGGTTGACGATACGGAAACGGCAAAAGGGAAATTGGAAAAAGCAACTCAATTTTGGAATACAGCTTTAACAGAATCGGATGTGAATGACAAAAAAGCTAGAATCGACAAAGAAGTTACGATTATGATTTATTTCAACTTGTTGGAAACAGCATTTGCATTGAAAGACATCGCTGCATCTGAAAAGATCTTTACTGCTTTGAATGGTTTGTCCATCTCTAATTCTGAGAAGCGTCAAAAAGAAGCATACGAAACAGTATTTATTGAACTTAAGAAACGTATTCAATTAAATAAAATCTAGGCATAAAACAAAAACTTTATAGATTGAAAAAATGAGAACGTAACAGTTCTCATTTTTTTTGGGTAATTTCTTGATTATTAGCGAACGCTTGACAACGAGGAATTCTTATTACCTAAAAAAGCACTAAAATCAGTTACCTTTTGCGGTATTATTTTACTTCTCGAACTTGTTTAAATCCAATTGATAAAGTGCGCTCATAGTTCCGTAAGATTTTCACATCGGCTGCAGTAACCAAGCAAAGGGAAACGCCTTCTTTTCCTGCTCTAGCGGTTCTACCACTTCGATGCGTATAATATTCATCACTTTCTGGAAGTTGGTAATGCACCACAAAACGCAAACCTTCCACATCGATTCCGCGCGCTGCCAAATCGGTTGCTACCAATATTTGAAGGGTTTCATTTTTAAATGCGCGCATTACTTTATCGCGTTCTTTTTGTAAAAGGTCTCCATGAATAGCGTCTGTTGCGATATTTTTAGCAATTAGCTGCTTGGATAATTTTTGCGCCGTAGCTTTTGTTCTACAGAAAACAATTCCCCGATTTTTATGCTCCGATTTTAAGAATTGTAATAGAACGGAAAGCTTGTCTTTTTCCTCGCAAATTAAGTATTGGTGCGTGATTTTACTGTTAACAACATTCTTCGGATTCACCACAACGCGGTGAGCATCTTTGGAAAGGTGTTTATTGATGATATCTTTTATTCCAACTGGAATTGTAGCCGAAAAAAGCCACTTATTCTCAACAGCGTGCAAAAAACCTAAAATCTCATCCAATTCCTTTTTGAAACCCATGCTCAACATTTCGTCTGCTTCATCCAAAATAACGGTTTTCACATTTCTCAAATCTACCGCCTTACGCTTTACCAAATCGATTAAACGGCCTGGTGTTGCAACAACAATATGCGTTGGACGCTGCAAAGAGGAAATTTGTTTTTCAATGCCTTCGCCACCATAAACGGCTTCGATAAAAACTTTAGGAGTAAACTTGGTAAACTTGAATAATTGCTTCGCTACTTGTTGTCCAAGTTCGCGGGTTGGACAAAGAATCAAGCCTTGAACGGCATTAATATTAACATCTATCTGCTCCAAAAGCGGTAAACCATAAGCGGCAGTTTTACCCGTTCCAGTTTGCGCCTGTCCAACAATATCTGTATTTCCTTCCAATAATAAAGGAATAACTTTTAGTTGAATATCCGTTGGTTTGGTAATGTTTAATTCGTTTAAACCTTTAATTAAACCGTTGCTTATTCCTAATTCTTCAAAATTTTTCAAACTATTTATTTTTTAATTTCCAAAGCTATTTTAAAGAATTGGATCAGGTGGTCATTAATTAAATTCCGACAACTCCAGCCAACGATCCGATTTGGACTCCAAGGCTTGCACCACTTCTGATAAACGATTTCCAGCAGTCATGATTTCTTCATTGGTAATTCCAGCATCCGAAAGCTTAAGTGTCAACGATTCTTTTTCTTGTTCCAAAGCATCCATGTCTTTTTCCAGCTGCTTGAATTCTTCCTTTTCTTTAAAAGAAAGTTTCTTCTTTTCAACCGGTTTTTCAGCGGATTCGGAAAGTTGGGTTACCTTAACTTCTTTTTCAACGGCACCATCACGCGCTTCCTGCTTTTCTTTTTTATAATCCGCAGCCGTCTGTTTTCTATATTCGGTATAGTTTCCAATAATATCTTTGATTGCGCCTTGTCCTTCAAACACGAACAAATGATCCACCATTTTATCCATGAAATAACGGTCGTGCGATACAACAATCAAGCAGCCTTCAAATGTGCGCAAATAATCCTCCAATACGCTCATTACGAAGATATCCAAATCGTTGGTAGGCTCATCCAAAATCAAGAAATTTGGATTCGACATCAAAACAGTCATCAGTTTTAATCGGCGTTTTTCTCCCCCGCTCAACTTGTGCACAAAGTTGTAATGCATGTTTCGGTCGAACAAAAATTTCTCCAAAAATTGCGCTGCAGAGAGTTGTCTTCCTTTCTCCAATGGGATAAATTCGGCAATATCTCGAATGACATCTATTACTTTTTTATCTTCATCGACTTTAATCAATTCCTGGCTATAGTAGCCAAAAACAACCGTTTCGCCAATTACAACTTTTCCGCGATCTATTTCTTCGCGACCTTGAATAACATTTAAAAAAGTAGATTTTCCTGTACCGTTGTTTCCAACAATACCCAAACGTTCCTTTCTCTGAAAATTATAGGTAAAATTATCTAGGATGACTTTTTCACCGTACGACTTCCCAATTTTGTGCAGTTCCAGAATTTTTGACCCCAAACGCTCCATTTTAACTGGAATTTCCACCTCTGAATCATCGATGCGCTGGCTTGCAGCTTTTTTAACATCGTCAAAAGAATCTACCCTTGCTTTTTGTTTCACACTTCTAGCCTTTGGCTGACGACGAATCCATTCCAATTCCTTTTTAAAGGTGTTTCTCGCCTTGTCAATAGTAGAAGAAAGTTGTTCTTGTCGTTCGGCTTTTTTCTCCAAATAATATGAGAAATTTCCTTTGTATCGGTAAAGCGTTTTATCTTCCAACTCAAAAATAGTATCGCAAACCACTTCTAGAAAATACCGGTCGTGGGTAACCATCAAAATGGTTGATTTTGATTTAGAAAGGTATTCCTCCAACCATTCAATCATGTCCAAGTCCAAGTGATTGGTAGGTTCATCCAAAATCAGGAAATCCGCTTCTGCAATTAATACTTGTGCTAAAGCAACCCGTTTTTTTTGTCCACCGGATAAACTTCCAATCAACAAATCGGTATTATCCAACTTTAAAACGGATAGAATTTGATTGACTTTAACCTCAATATCCCACGCATTTAATTCGGTTAAT
>JBIKZR010000250.1:0-3792 GCA_044354635.1 Crocinitomicaceae bacterium
GCACCAAGGGATTCGCTATGAAAATGTTTCGTTCAAATACAAAGATGCGTTTGTTCTAAAAAACATTGACTTATTTATCCCGAAAGGAAAAACAATCGCGCTGGTAGGTGAATCTGGAAGCGGAAAATCCACTTTGGGCGATCTTTTACCCCGTTTTTATGACGTTACCGAAGGTGCAATTTACTTTGACACAACAAATATCAAGGATTGTTCCATCAAAGACTTACGCGGACACGTTGGAATTGTATCGCAAGAATCTATACTTTTCAATACTTCCGTTAAGGAAAATATCGCTTTTGGAATGCCTAACGCCACCCAGGAAGACATAGAAAATGCAGCGAAAATTGCCAATGCACACGATTTTATACTAGAACTAGAGCATGGCTATGAAACAAACATTGGAGAAAGAGGAAATAAACTTTCCGGTGGACAAAAACAACGCTTAAGCATTGCACGCGCAATTTTAAAAAATCCAACGCTTTTAATTCTAGATGAAGCTACTTCCGCCTTGGATACCGAATCTGAAAAGTTAGTGCAAGATGCATTAGAACATTTAATGAAAGATCGCACGTCCATTATTATTGCGCACCGATTGAGTACAATTAGAAATGCAGATGAAATTGTTGTTTTATCCAAAGGGGAGATTAAGGAGCGAGGCACACATACTGCATTAATGGAATTAAAAGGCTTGTATTACAACCTGTCTTCCCTTCAAGGGATTAATTCCTAGCTACAGATTTACAAAAAGTTATTTTCTTAAAAATCCGCAGAAATGAAAGTGGGAGTCTTTAACTGCTACATTGTTTCGGATAGGAAAAACTCCATTTACTCCTTGAAAAAAACGCCTCATTTTAATTAAAATCTACAACAATTGATTAGGTATGTTCGTTAATAAATATTAAATTGTAGTTTGATAGAAAACTATTCATTGTTTGCGACAACGAATACAAGTACTTTTACGTTTACTAATAAGTTGAGAAAAATAAAATACATAACGGCACTATTCTCACTTGGAGCTTTCGCAGCTCTCGGTCAATTAGTTACTAATCCTGGAGCAACTCCAACTTCTTTGGTTCAAAATGTATTGTTGGGCACTGGGGTGACGGTTTCCAATATTACGTTTAATGGAAGTCCAAGCGCAATAAGTGAATTCACAGGAACGGGTTCAAATCTTGGATTAGCCAGTGGAATCGTAATGACCACTGGAACAACGTTCAATAATGGTGCTGGTCCGCAAGGTCCAAATAACGCTAGTTCATCCGGTGTAGATAATAATTTTGGAGGCTCCAATTTGTTATCCGGCATCATTGGTGGTACACAAACCTTTAATTCTGCAATTCTTGAATTTGATTTTGTTCCTTATTCGGACACGGTGCGTTTCAGATATGTATTTGGTTCGGAAGAATATCCTGAATTCGCTCCGCCTGTAACCTCGACTTACAATGATGTATTTGGTTTCTTTATTTCCGGCCCTGGAATTGTTGGGCTTCAAAACATTGCCAAACTAACAAATGGAGCAGTGGTTTCCATCAATAATGTGAATCCTGTTACTAATTCATCGTTTTATAACGACAATGGAGATGGTAATTCTGCTCCGCAAAACGGTTCGCCATTTTACATACAATACGATGGCTTCACAGATGTTTTAGAGGCTGTGTCTCGCGTTCAGTGCGGACAAACGTATCATTTAATCATGGCAATTGCCGACGTTGGCGATGGAATTTATGATTCTGGTATTTTTCTAGAAGCAAACAGTTTAAGTTCTAAGACACCAGTGGATATCACGTATACCTTATCCCAAGAAGCATTTTCAAATCCGAGTTTAATGGCGGAAGGTTGCGTTACAGCGACAATAACCCTAGAACGTGGACAAAACAACCTGAATACAGCATTGACAATTCCAATAAATGTTTCGGGAACAGCAACAGAAGGTGTCGATTATTCCACCATTCCAAATTCAATAACATTCTCGCCGGGTCAATCTATTGTTCAATTTACAATTGATGCATTTGCCGACGCCTTAACCGAAGGACAGGAATCTATCACACTCGAATTTCCAATTGTGGATCCGTGCGGAAATATTACGCCAATAATTATAAATTTGGGAATTGCAGATGTTTTACCGGTTGCAGTGGTTGTAGAAAGTTCTGCTGTGATTTGTCCTGGAGATGACGTAGTTTTAAATGCGGTAGCTTCAGGAGGAGTTGGCCCTTATGTTTACAGCTGGAGTACTGGTGCAACAACGCCTTTTATTTCGGTTTCTCCAACGAATACGCAGACATTTACGGTCTCGGTGACAGATAATTGTTTGAATCAAACGGCTACTGGTTCTGGAACGGTGAATGTTCCAATTTATGAGCCTTTATTGTTGAATGAAACAGCAGATCTTACTGAAATTTGCCCATATATACCAACGCAATTGGAAGCAAATGCTAGTGGCGGAGCAGGAAGCTATTCTTACCAGTGGCAAACAGCGGATGGCCCTTTAGGAAACCAAAGTACGCAAATAGTAACACCCTCCACTACAACAATTTACACGGTGATTGTGACGGATTTGTGCGGAGAAGAGCAAACTGCCGCTATTTTGTATACCATTACAAGCCCACCGCTTATTATCACGCTGACTCCGGGCGTAGAAATTTGTCCTGGAGATAGCGCAATGGTTGGCGTTTCCGCAACTGGAGGTTTTGGTCAATACTATTATTTGTGGCCACAAACCGGTGAAATAACCCCGCAAATTTGGGTGAATCCTTTGCAAACAACAAACTACCAAGTAATTGTTTCCGACGAATGCCAAACTTTTACGGTTACTGGAAGTACAACAATAACGGTAGTTGCGCCGATTGCTAATTTTGAAATTTCAAGCAACACCTTGTTTGATGATTTACCAATAACCTTTCAAAACACTACCTTAAATGGATTGACGTACCAGTGGTATTTTGGCGACGGGAACGCTTCCAATCTGGTACACCCGAATAATACCTACGCTACTTATGGGAATTATCTTGTTACATTAATTGCCACGGATGATAAAGGATGCATAGACACTATTACGAAACCAATTGTAATAGAAGAAGCATACTATATCTACGTTCCCAATACATTTACACCCGATGGTTTACGATTTAATAATACATTTAAAGCAAGCACCATTGGGATAAAGGAAATTAGAATAAAAATTTACAACCGATGGGGACAACTAATTTATACCGCCGATAAATTAGATTTTGAATGGGATGGAACTTACAACGGTTATATCGTGCAAGACGGAACCTACGTCTGGAAAATTAGCTATATAACAAGATCCGGCAGAGAAGAAACCATTACAGGGCACGTTAATTTGATACGGTAATCAATCAAGAGTGATTTTGCGATTAACCGCTATTCCATACATTAAAAATCTCACAAAATAAACCCCTTTTTCCGCATTTAAGATAAAGAATTTATTGGTCAAATCCAATTGCACTTCTACCTGTTTACCATATGCATCAAAAATCATCAAGTCGTTGATATTACTCATGTCAAAATGAAAGATCCCTGTCGAATTTGGATTAGGATAAAAATCTACATTCGACATAATATTGGTCTCCATCTCAGCAGTAGATAAAACTAACGAGGATTGAATCGAACAATTATTTACATCTACTACAGATAAATTATATACTCCATCTGGCAACGTAAAAGAGTTGCCAAATTGCTCAATACCATCCAGATAAATAGAATACGTTGGTGTGCCACCGACTATTTCAATTTGAACAATAAAATCACCAGTCGTTTGATCATAAATACTCT
>JBIKZR010000252.1:0-3763 GCA_044354635.1 Crocinitomicaceae bacterium
GTAGATATTGAAGAAGCCATTCAGGTTGTTCCAGATAAAGAAGAAGATTTGGTTTTCAGAGCACCGATTGTTACCGTTATGGGTCACGTCGATCACGGAAAAACATCATTATTGGATTATATTCGTAAAGAAAATGTAATCGCAGGAGAATCAGGTGGAATCACACAACACATTGGTGCTTACGGAGTAACATTAGATAATGGTCAAAAAATCGCATTTTTAGATACACCAGGTCACGAAGCGTTTACCGCGATGCGTGCGCGTGGAGCTCAAGTTACGGATATTGCAATTATTGTAATTGCGGCCGATGATGACATTATGCCACAAACCAAAGAAGCGATTTCTCATGCGCAAGCAGCGGGTGTTCCTATTATTTTCGCCATCAACAAAATTGATAAACCAAATGCAAACGTTGAGAAAATAAAGGAAAAACTGGCCGGAATGAATTTGCTTGTAGAAGATTGGGGTGGAAAAATTCAATCGCATGATATTTCTGCAAAAGTTGGAACCGGCGTAAAAGAATTACTCGAAAAAGTATTACTTGAAGCCGAATTATTAGATTTAAAATCAAATCCAAATAAAGCCGCACAAGGAACCGTTGTTGAAGCCTTTTTGGACAAAGGAAAAGGATACGTATCTACCATATTAGTACAACACGGAACATTGCGAGTGGGCGATTATATGCTTGCCGGAAAACACCATGGTAAAATTAAAGCGATGCATGATGAACGTGGACACATTGTTACCGTTGCAGGACCTTCAACGCCAGTTTCGGTTTTAGGATTAGATGGAGCTGCCACTGCGGGGGATAAATTCAACGTTTTTGAAGACGAAAAAGAAGCCAAACAAATTGCTTCCAAACGTTCTCAATTAATGCGTGAACAATCCGTTCGAACACAAAGACATATCACACTTGACGAAATTGGACGACGAATCGCATTGGGTCAATTTAAAGAATTGAACATTATCCTTAAAGGAGATGTGGATGGTTCTGTAGAAGCATTGTCCGATTCGTTCTCTAAATTATCTACCGAAGAAATTCAAATTAATATTATCCATAAAGGCGTTGGTGCCATTACAGAAACCGACGTAATGTTGGCTTCAGCATCCGATGCAATTATTATTGGATTTAACGTTCGTCCTGCAGGAAATGCAAGACAATTGGCCGATAAAGAAGAAATTGACATCCGTTATTATTCTATTATTTATGCCGCTATCGATGATTTGAAAGACGCAATGGAAGGAATGCTTGCTCCAGAAATGAAGGAAGAAATTCTTGGAACTGCCGAAATTAGAGAAATATTCAAAATCTCTAAAGTGGGTTCAATTGCGGGTTGTATGGTAATGGATGGTAAAATCGCAAGAACCTCTAAAATTAGAGTTATTAGAGATGGCGTAGTCGTATTTACAGGAGATTTATTAGCATTGAAACGTTTCAAAGACGATGTTAAAGAAGTAGCCAAAGGATACGATTGTGGTATTCAAATAAAAGGCTACAATGACATCGAAGAACGCGACGTTATTGAAGCTTTCCATGAAATTGCCATCAAGAAAAAATTGAAATAACATTTTTAGTATACAAAAAACGTCTCAAGCAATTGAGACGTTTTTTTTTGGATTCTAAATTATTTATTAGGCTGAATAATTAGCGCATTCGGATAGCGTTTTTTCAATTCTAACAAATTTCTTTCCGCTTCGATACGGGTTTTGAAATTACCAACCCAAACCTTATAGGCCGGTGTATAAAAAACAATCGTACCGTCCAAGTTTTTGAAGTCACGCTTAAAGTCCGTTAGCGTCTTCTTAGAAGTCTCGCTATCTCCATTATAAATTTGAATTTTATACCGATCATTTATAGTAATGGATGCGTTGATTTTTCTTTTTTCATTTAATAAATTCTCAAATTTCGCATCCTGATTTAAAGACACATTCGTTTCTTGGCCAAATGAATTTATTGTCCAAGCAAATAAAATCATAAGGCTTAAATTAATTTTATTTGTAATACTATTTCTCATAAAGTGGTGATTTTAATACAAATGTAATTCATAAGCCGTGATGTAAAAAGGTTTTTTTATTTAGAATTGATATAAATTAATAATATCGCTATTATTGGGTTTTGAGAATAGTTCTTAAGTCGTATTTTTGTGCAAGTTTTTAAAGAGCCTAATTGTTTTTTTAATAAAAATTAAGAAATAATTGACTCAAAATTATAGTCGATAACCATTATAATAATATGAAAAAGGTGGGTAACCCTAATTCGATTTCAAGGAATTTATTTTTGAGTTTAGCAGTAATGCTGACTTTCTCCTTAACTTCATCCGCTCAAACAGCAGCAGCTCCGGCAGCGCCAGCAGCAACAACAACACCAATGGCAGCTCCTGCAGCAGCAACTGGCGATCCTGTAAAAGGAAAAGAGCTTTACAATTCCAATTGCGCGGCTTGTCACAAGTTAGACGCAAAAATGACTGGTCCCGCATTGAGAGGAATTTCAAGCCGATTAGACAAAGAATGGCTTTATAAATGGATTCGCAACAGTTCCGATATGATTAAATCGGGCGATGCTGAAGCAGTAAGAGTAAGCAAAGAATATAATGGAGCTGTTATGACTGCTTTCCCGCAGTTATCTAATGCAGATATTGACAACATTATTGCCTATACATCTGAACCAAAAGCAGAAGCGGTAGTGCCAACAACAGGAACCGCAGGCCCTCCAGGAACAACTACAGATGCTGGAATTTCTAACAACGTAGTTCTAGGTGCTTTGGCATTAGTAATGCTAATGTTAATTGTAATGTTGGTTTTGGTAAACAATGTTTTAACAAAAGTAGCTAAGGCAAATGGAATTGAAATCGCAAAAGGAGAACCAACTATTCCAATCTGGAAAGCATTTGCTAAAAACCAATTTTTAGTATTAGTTACTTCCATATTTTTAATTCTTGCAAGCGGTTATTTTGTTTACGGATTTTTAATGCAAGTAGGCGTAGATCAAGATTATGAGCCAGTTCAACCGATTCATTATTCTCACAGAATTCACGCTGGTAGCAATGGAATAAATTGTAAATATTGCCACTCTGCCGCAAGAGTAAGTAAAAACGCAGGGATTCCGTCCTTAAATATATGTATGAATTGTCATAAAAACATCGCAGAAGTTTCTGATACAACGGCAACGCCAGAACATTCAAAAGCATTTTACGATGGTGAAATTCAAAAATTGTACAAAGCAGTTGGTTGGGATCAAACCAATCAAAAATATACTGGAAAAACCCAACCAATAAAATGGGTTCGTATTCATAATCTTCAAGATTTTGTTTATTTCAATCACTCACAACACGTTACGGTTGCTGGAATTGAATGTCAAACTTGCCACGGTCCAGTTCAAACGTATGAAGTTCAAAAACAATTTGCACCGTTAACAATGGGATGGTGTATTTCTTGTCACAGAAAAACGGAAGTAAAAATGGAAGGAAACGACTATTATACTAAAATTCACGAAGAACTTTCCAAAAAATATGGCGTAGACAAATTGACTGCAGCACAAATGGGAGGTTTAGAATGTGGAAAATGCCACTATTAATAAATTATTAAGAAGCTAATATATACACAATGTCATCAAACAAAAAATACTGGAAAAGTGTTGAAGAACTAAACGAAAATAGTTCTATTGTTGAGACCCTTAGAAACAACGAATTTGTTGAAGAAATTCCTACAGATGAATTCTTAGGAGATAAAGCCTCTTTATCCTCATCTGCAACAACGCGACGTG
>JBIKZR010000251.1:0-3763 GCA_044354635.1 Crocinitomicaceae bacterium
TAACGAAAAAACAAAAAAACATTACACATTTGAAGCCGCCAAAATCCGTTGTACCCGAGCTTTATCTACTCTTAAAACAGATTCTGAGAACAAGGAATCTTCATCCTGCTGAAATTTTACTGTTCCAGAGAAGTGAATCGCATCTGGCGCGAGTTCTTTGTGCAATCGACCAATATTCGCAGCGTTTACTCCTCCGCCAGTCATTATCTCAATTCTTCCGGAACTGTATTCCATCATTTCCTGCAGAATCGGCATGCCAATTTCCACATTTCGAGCCAATCCGGATGAAAGAATACGATTTACCTTACATTCTATCAAAATATCCATGGATTTTTTCCAATCAAAGCAATCATCAAAAGCCCTGTGAAAAGTTACTTCCATGCCTTTTGCTTTTTCCATGAATTCCATTAAAATCTCCCGATCAATTTCTCCCGATTCTGTCAATACGCCAATTACGATGCCCTTCGCTCCCATTTCCTTGCAGTTTAAAATGTCGCGCAGCATTACTTCCACCTCATCTTCCGAGTAGTTGAAACCACCGGGTCTTGGACGGATTAAAACATGCGTATCGATTCCATATGCAATTGCATATTCGATCATTCCGTAGGAAGGCGTAATTCCTCCTTGATCCAAATTTTGACACAATTCAATGCGATCAAAATTCAATTCCTTCGCAAGGCGAATGGCTTCCAACGAAGCAGCACACAATTCAAATTTCATTTGTTGTACAATAAAATTACTTCATCGATAAATGTCCAAGGCGTTTTCCCTTCACCCGCAAAACCAACTGGAATAGCTTTCAAGCAATTAACCTTCACTTTAACAAACCGACCTTTTAGGTGAATATTTTGTTCGAAAGCATTTTTCATACCCGCTTTTTTTGCGTTGGCACTTTGAGAAGCTCTAAATTGCTGTGGATTTAGATTTTTCCATTTTTTCTTGTTTTTAGAAACAGAAATTTGAATCGACTCTGGTGAATGGATCCACGAGCCATCGTCTTGCAGAAAATTCAGTAAAACTCCTTCTATTTTAACTTTTTTCGTGAGGTCGACAATGAATTCGATTTGCGCAGTATCGTAACCAAGCCATTCGTTTCCTTTCCAAGGCGTTGCACCGATTACACCATCCACAAGTGTGAGCGCCCCATCGCCTTTATATTGCTCAGCAGGCTGTGTAATCAATTCAATTGGAAGTCCGATTGCAGGATGGATTTTAAGTTCAAACAACGCTGGATCAGGCGCATTTTTGGAAGTCAATTTAAAGTTGAACGTCTGAATTTGATTGTCTTTGGAACGTTGTACTATAATCGTGTCGTTTTGCGTGATGTAGGAACTTTCTGAAAATTGGTTGTCCTTTTCATTTGTTTGCGTTTCCAATTGAAAAGCATCTTCCTTTGAAGCACCTTTAAAGTGCAGTTTCAAGCCGCTGTTATTTTTAAAAATGGTTAATTGGGAATAAAACAAGGCATTTGAATAATTTACGTTGTAGCGTTTCAAATACATTAAATGGTAATCCACGAAAGCTTTTTTAAATGCTTCGAATGGCGGTTTTTGCTTACACCAAAGCACTTGTGCCAAAGCCAGCGCTCGTGGATATGTCATGTATTCCAGTTGCGCCATTGTTGGAATATACTCTGTCCATAAATTTGCCTGACCACCGAGAATAAAAAACGCTTGTTGCTCGGAGAAACCTGGTGGAATCGGATTGAATGCGTAAACTTTTTCGAGAGGTGTAAAACCACCAATTGCCGTTGGTTCGTTTGGATTTTTACTTTGGTAATGGTCAAAATAGCAATGAGAGCCGGGACTCATCACCGAAAAATGTTTTTGTTTTGCAGCTTCTATTCCGCCTTCAAAACCACGCCACGACATCACCGCAGCATTTGGCGAGAGTCCACCTTCTAATATTTCGTCCCAACCAATCAGTTTTCGACCTTTAGAAGTTAGAAATTCATCTATTTCTTGGATGAAAAAGCTTTGTAATTCGTGTTCATCCTTCAAGCCATTTTCCCGAATTACTTTTTGGCATCTCGGACACGATTTCCAGCGTGTTTTTGGTGCTTCATCGCCGCCAATGTGGATATATTCCGACGGGAAAAGTGTTAATACTTCCGTTAATATATCTTTTAAAAAATCGATACTTTCCTCTTTTGCGCAGAAAATTTCTTCAAAAACGCCCCATAAACCAGGCACTTCCAACTGTTTCCCAGTGCACGAATACTGCGGATATGCTGCCAAAGCGGCTCTGCTGTGTCCGGGCATTTCAATCTCAGGAACCACCGTAA
The DNA here is from genome assembly GCA_044354635.1 of Crocinitomicaceae bacterium. Lineage (GTDB taxonomy): Bacteria > Bacteroidota > Bacteroidia > Flavobacteriales_D > Crocinitomicaceae > M0103. The sequence continues at coordinate 2,285 of JBIKZR010000251.1, forward strand.
TGAAACGATTGCTTGCATATGCTACTACTTCTTTAATTTGCTCTTGCGTATAGAAACCGCCATATCTTTCCACCGAATACGTTCTTGGTGTTGCGGAATAATGACCATTTACTGTGCTGTCGCGCCACGCACCAATTTCAGTCAGTTTCGGATATTTTTTAATTTCTATTCTCCAACCCTGATCATCGGTTAGGTGCCAATGAAAGGTGTTAAATTTATACAAAGCCATTAAATCGATGAAGCGTTTCACTTCCTCTACGGAGAAAAAATGGCGACTTACATCCAAATGTAAACCGCGCCATTGAAAATTTGGATAATCCTGGACAAAAGCCTTCGAGAAATAATAGGACTCCTTTTCCCCTTCAATTAGCTGTAAAAGAGAGTTTACAGCATAGAAACAGCTTGCAGGCGAGCTATATTGAATAAGAATTTCATCCTGTATAGTGATGGAATAAAAATCGGGAGGCGTATTCGCAATTTTTTTGAACATCAAATCTCTACCAGAAGTGGAAACAACTGTTTGAATCGAATAAATATCCACTAATTTTTGAACTAAAATATCTTTTATTTCAGCGGGTAAATTCTCACTATTAATAGAAAATTGATTACCAATAGACATTTTACCCACTCCAATTTTATACACAACTGGAGAAGGAATAATCGGCGATTGTCCAAAGCTAAAACACACTGTGAACCAGCAAACAAGCAAAAATAAAACGCTTTTTTTCATACGGTGAAGATAAAGAAAAAATTAGCAGTCCAATTTGACTATCTTACTATTATAGAGTCTTTTTTAAATTACATATTTCTTCGATACTGCCCACCAACTTCAAACAAAGCCTCGGTAATTTGTCCGAGGGAAGAATATTTACATGTTTCCATCAATTGCTCAAACATATTTTGATTTTTAATGGCTGCTTCCTGCACTTTACGAATTCCTTCTTTTGCTATCTCTGCATTGCCTTTCTGTAAATTAGCCAGCATGCCAATTTGGTATTCTTTTTCTTCTTCTGTTGCTCTAATCACTTCCTTTGGAAGCATTGTAGGCGAACCTTTCGAACTTAAAAAAGTATTTACACCGATAATTGGGAATTCCCCGTTGTGTTTTAGCGTTTCGTAATACAAAGATTCCTCTTGAATTTTAGAACGTTGGTACATTGTTTCCATCGCACCAAGCACGCCACCACGTTCCGTTATTCGATCGAATTCCAATAATACAGCTTCTTCCACCAATTCCGTTAGTTCTTCGATGATAAACGCACCCTGCAACGGATTTTCGTTTTTCGCCAATCCCAACTCGCGGTTGATGATCAACTGAATTGCCATTGCGCGGCGCACGGATTCTTCTGTTGGAGTAGTAATTGCTTCATCGTACGCGTTCGTGTGCAGCGAATTACAGTTATCGTAAATTGCATACAAAGCTTGCAAGGTAGTACGAATATCGTTGAAATCAATTTCCTGCGCATGCAAAGATCTACC
>JBIKZR010000253.1:0-3758 GCA_044354635.1 Crocinitomicaceae bacterium
ATCCAGAGATGTAAATACGCAAGCTGTTTTCTCTTTGCGTGGAAAGCCGCTAAACTGTTATGGTTTAACGAAGAAAATTGTCTACGAAAACGAGGAATTCAATCTACTGCAAGCAGCGCTGGATATTGAAGAAGATATGGATAATTTGCGTTTCAATAATATTGTAATTGCAACAGATGCCGATGTGGATGGCATGCACATTCGAATGTTATTGTTGACTTTCTTCCTGCAATTTTTCCCAGATTTAGTGAAGCGAAACCATGTGTACGTTTTGCAAACACCACTTTTCAGAGTTAGAAATAAGAAAAAAACAATCTATTGTTATTCGGAAGATGAGCGACGTTCTGCCATGTTAGAATTAGGAAAAAATCCAGAGATAACTCGATTCAAAGGTTTGGGTGAAATTTCACCAGATGAATTCAAACATTTTATCGGTGCGGATATTCGATTAGAACCAGTTTTCTTATCTAAGGATGCAACGATTGATTCTATCTTATCCTATTATATGGGGAAAAATACTCCCGAAAGACAAGATTTTATTATCGATAATTTACGGGTAGAAAAAGATATTGTAGAAGTATTGGAAGAAAAAGAAGATACGGATAACCTTGAAATTGCTTCATAAAAATGGCGGAAGACGAATTGGAAGAGCAGGATGACAATCTAGCAAACGAGGATAACGAGAACCAGGAAAATGAAACTCCTGAGAGCGATAAAAGTCCTTTTGAAAGTAAATTGGTTGACGATAAAATCGTTCCTGTAGGAGGATTATACGAAAGTTGGTTCTTGGATTATGCAAGTTATGTAATTCTAGAAAGGGCGGTTCCTTCTTTGTACGATGGTTTAAAGCCTGTGCAACGGAGAATTTTGCATTCCATGAAGGAAATGGATGATGGTCGCTACAATAAAGTTGCGAATATTATCGGAAACACCATGAAATACCATCCGCATGGCGATGCTTCTATTGGCGATGCGTTGGTGCAATTGGGACAAAAAGATTTATTAATTGATTGCCAAGGAAACTGGGGAAATACATTAACCGGAGATGGCGCTGCTGCAGCGCGTTACATTGAAGCGCGTTTATCTAAATTTGCTTCCCACGTTGCGTTTAATGCAAAAACAACCAATTGGCTTTCTTCTTACGATGGTCGAAATAAAGAACCGGATCAACTGCCAATGAAATTCCCTTTGCTTCTCGCGCAAGGTGCTGAAGGAATTGCAGTTGGAATGGCATGTAAGTTTTTGCCACATAATTTCATAGAGTTGATTGATCAGTCAATCAATCACTTGAGAGGCAAGAAAATTGAGCTTTTACCGGATTTTCCAAATGGTGGAATGGCGGATTTCACGAATTACAACGATGGCCTTCGCGGCGGAAAAGTTCGGGTTCGTGCAAAAATCAAAAAGGTAGACAACAAAACGCTTGTAATACATGAAATTCCATTCGGCACAACTACTGGATCGTTAATTGAATCGGTATTAAAAGCGAATGAGAAGGGAAAGATTAAAATAAAAAAGATTGAGGACAATACCTCTGCAAATGTTGAAGTAATTATCCATTTAGCGCCAGGTGTTTCGCCAGATAAAACGCTGGATGCTTTGTATGCGTTTACGGATTGTGAAGTTTCTATTTCTCCAAATTCAACTATAATTGACAAGGATACACCGCGTTTTATGGGCGTGACAGAGATTCTAAAAGTGAATACAGATACAACAGTTCGCCTATTGAAATTGGAATTGGAAATCCGATTAGATGAGTTGGAGCGGCAATGGCATTTTTCTACGTTGGAGAAAATCTTTATCCGAGAAGAAATGTACATCGATTTCAAATTATACCACGATAGGGAAACATTATACACGTATTTGTTTGATCGATTTAAAAAATTCAAGAAAGACTTCATTCGCGAGATTGTTGAGGAAGATTTACAAAAGTTGACGCAAATTCCAATGATTCGTATCACGCGATTTGATTCTTCGAAGGCAGATGATCTTTTATTGAAAATTGAAGAGGAAATGGTGCAAGTGAAAGAAAAACTTGCAAACCTTATTGAATATACAATTGATTACTACAAAGATTTGAAAAAGCGCTTCGGTTTAGGGAAAGAGCGTAAAACTGAAATTAAAATATTTGACACTATAAATGCTTCCAAAGTAATTATTGCCAATCGAAAATTATACGTCGACTACGACGAAGGTTTTATTGGGTATGGATTGAAAAAGACGGAGGCGATTAACGATTGTTCCGAAATTGACGATGTTATAATTTTCTTTGCAACCGGTAAAATGATGGTGACAAAAGTTGCGGAAAAGAAATTCGTTGGAAAAGGAATTGTACACGCCGACGTATGGAAAAAAGGCGATAAACGAACTATTTACCATTTGATTTACCAAGATGGAATAGGCGGATCGGCAATGATGAAGCGGTTTTATGTGAATTCTATTACCCGCGATACAGAATACGATTTGTCCCGCGGAACAAAAGGATCAAAAATGTTGTATTTTTCCGTGCATCCAAATGGTGAACGAGAGGTTGTAACCATTTTATTGCGACCAAGACCACATTTGAAGCGCCTGCGTTTTGATGTCGATATGGGTGAATTGTTAATCAAAGGTCGCCAGTCTGCAGGAAATCGCGTTACCAAAGAAATTGTTCAGAAAATCACGCAAAAAGAAGTTGGTGGCTCCACACTCGCAGCACGAAAAATATGGTTCGATACCGTTGTCGGTAGATTGAACGACGAAGAAAGAGGAACTTTCCTAGGCTCATTTAAAGGAGAAGATAAGATTCTTACGCTTTACAAAACTGGAGAATACCGCTTGACGAATTTTGACCTTTCCAACCATTTTGATGAGGATATGATTCACATTGAAAAGTGGCAACCGCACCGCGCAATTTCTGCTGTTTATTATGACAGCGAGCGCGATTTGCATTTTGTGAAACGTTTTCAGTGCGAAGTCACTTCGGATAAAAAAGTTTCCTTCATCAGTGAAGGAGAGGGTTCCTACTTGGATGTCGTTTCTACTGCTTACCGTCCTAAAATCAAAATAATTTACAATAAGTTATTAAAAGAAACAAAAAATCTTCCCGACAACGAAATTCAATTAGCGGATTTTATTGATATCAAAGGAATGAAAGCCCAGGGTAATCAATTGACAAAATTAAAAGTCAAAGAAATTGTTGTTGTGCCGCAGGATGAAATTGAAGAGCAATGGCCGGAAGAATTGAACCAAGTGGAAATTAGCGAAGTAGAAATGGACGATGAAGAGGAAGATTTAGACGAAGCGACCGATGGAACAACCGTGGAATGGGATCTCACAAAAAAAGACGATGAGGATGAAGAACAAATGAAATTGTTTTAACTTTAAGAATTCAATTCACTTTAAAATTTGCACATGAAAAACTATATCAATACCATAATAATTGCGTTTTCTGTTATAATTGCTGGATATTTACTGGCTTCTGGTTATAAAAATAGAGCAAAAGTTTCACAAGCAATTAGCGTAACAGGATCGGGAGAGGAAAACTTCACCAGTGATTTGATTGTTTGGCGTGCAAGTTTTTCCAAGAGAGATATGGATCTCAAACAAGCCTATGCAGATTTGAATGCGGATCAAAAGACTATTCGAAAGTATTTGACTTCCAAAGGGGTGAAATCGGATGAAATTGTATTTGAAGCAGTGGATATTCAAAAGGATTTTAACTACGATTACGACGAAAATGGGCAACTTAGAAATACAATTTTCAATGGATACAGTTT
>JBIKZR010000021.1:0-11605 GCA_044354635.1 Crocinitomicaceae bacterium
TTAACGGAAAAATGGTCGGTAAATGGAAATATTGCTCGTTTCCACCAATTGCCATCGTATACAATTTTAGGGTATAGAAATAGTTTAGGCGAATTGGTAAACAAGAAAAACGATATTCAATATATTCGTGCAGACCATTATGTTTTGGGAACGGAATACTTAACAGATTTTAATTCCCGTTTCACCGTTGAAGGTTTTTACAAGAACTACAGCAGGTATCCTTTTTCTATCAAAGACTCTATTTCTTTAGCAAATTTAGGAACGGAATTTGGCGTTCTCGGGAATGAAGAAGTGAAATCCATCTCAACAGGTCGCGCGTATGGTTTAGAGTTTTTATACCAGCAAAAAATGGTGAAAGGTTTTTACGGAATTGTTGCGTACACTTTTGTGACTTCCGAATTTTTAGATAAAAACAACACGTTCGTATCCAGTTCTTGGGACAGCAAGCACATTGTTTCCATAACTGGTGGGAAGCGTTTTAAAAGCGGTTGGGAAGTAGGTTTTAGATGGCTGTTTTCTGGCGGATCTCCCTTTACACCAATTGACCAATCAACATCTAGCATTAAGCAAATTTGGGACGTTACAGGACAAGGAATTCCAAACTACAATTTATTGAATACACAACGTGAAAGCAATTACCACCAGTTAAATATTCGAGTGGACAAAAAGATCTATTTAGAGAAGTTTGCGCTAAATTTTTATTTGGATATTCAGAATGCGTATGGATACAAGACAAAAGTTGCACCGATTCTATTGTTGGTAAAAGATGCGAACGGAAATCCAGTAACAGATCCGACAGATCCAAGCAAGTACCAAACGAAATTTATTGAGAACACATCCGGAATTGTGCAGCCGACATTAGGAATTATCGTCGAATTTAACACCAAAAAAAAGGTTAAATAAAAGCGAAATCAACACGTCTGTTCCGCTGTTTCCCTTGTGGTGTTTTATTTGAGTCAATTGGAGTAGATTCTCCTTTGAATTCCACTTCAATTTTATCGCGATTCAAACCATTGGTCACGAAAAAATCGATAAGCGCTTGAGCACGTTTTTTGGATAATTCTAGATTGTAGGAATCGCTTCCGTCCGAGTCTGTGTGGCCTGTAACTTTAATTCGAAGATCCGAATGGCCGTTCACAACTCGAATCATCCGTTTCAAGAATTCGGTGTATTCCGGTCGAATAATAGCCTGGTCGTAATCGAAGTAAATTGGTTGAAACACAAAGTTAGTGCGCTCACTTTCTCTAATTAATGGTGCGCTGAAGCCGTTTTTAAGGTCTTTGATGAAAATTGCATACCAACTTTGAGCTGCTGGAGATTTTTCTGTTGCAGAGAATTCAATAGCAGATTTGTAAAGGATTAATTTACCGGTATTTCTAAGGCAATCCGAACTTTTATATTTCCCCTCCAAATAGCCAGTTTGCGCGTTGTAAACTAACTTCGCATCGATGTTGCACCAAACAATTTTTGGCGGATTCTTTTGCTTTTCGATTTGCAATTGGTTGAAATTTATTTCGTTTCCAGCAACTGTTCCTTTTACGGTTTTGACAGCAAAAAATTCGGTGTTATTTACTTCGTCCCGGCTTTTACCTTCGACTTTTTTACCTTCGACTGAAAATTGAAGGTAAATTAAACTTCCCTGCTCATTTTTATAACCATCTTTAACCATAATTCCTTGCCAAACTCCAGTGAAATCAACTTGTGAAAAAGCAGAAATAAATGGAAGAATTAAGGGTAAAAAGAAAAAAAGTAAATTTCTCATGGTTTTCTTATTCGTAAAAATGTAAAAAATGTTCCGAAAAAATGGATTGAAAGTGAACTTTGTTTGTTTAAATTTGTTGAAAGACTAAATCATACATATGAAAAAAGCATTTTTAATAGCACTAGCAGCAAGTTTTACCGCGATTAGTTCATGTACTTTGAAAGCTCAAAACACGCCAGAAACGCCTTCAAAAGCACAATCGATTCATTCGTTCAAAGTGAAAGATATTGACGGAAAGGAATTTGATTTTGCCAGTTTGAAAGGAAAAAAAATACTGGTTGTTAATACAGCTTCAAAATGTGGTTTGACGCCACAATACGAGCAGTTAGAACAATTATATAAAACCTATAAAGAAGACAATTTCGTGATTATAGGTTTTCCTGCAAACAATTTTATGAGCCAAGAACCAGGTTCTAATGTAGAAATCGCAGAATTTTGTCAGAAAAATTATGGCGTCTCCTTCCCGATGATGTCCAAGATTTCCGTGAAAGGAAACGACATGGATCCAATTTACCAATTTCTTACGCAAAAGGAAAAAAATGGCGTTGAATCCAGCGATGTAAAATGGAATTTTCAAAAGTACCTGATAAACGAACAAGGAGAATTAGTGAAAGTTGTAGGACCGAGAACCTTGCCAACCGATGCTGAAATCACCACTTGGATCGAAGGAAAAAACTAATCTTGAAATATTCCGATTAACTAGTTGAATAAAAAGCTGGATTTAAATACAACCCCAACCTTAAATATATCGGTATTATAAGGCATATAATCCGAATACTTATTTTAAGTGTTCGGATTTTTTCGTTAATATTTTGTTGATAAGTTAGTTCTTTCCTTGCTTTGATGTTGCTATAAAATGGGCTTAATTTCTTATTTTTGTTGGTTCATCAAAAAAATCATTTTCCAAAAGGAATATTATGAGTGAGGATATTAAAAAAGATAATTATTCAGCGGATAACATCCAGGTTTTAGAAGGATTAGAAGCGGTTCGTAAGCGTCCAGCCATGTACATCGGTGATATCGGAGTGAAAGGACTTCACCATTTGGTGTACGAAGTTGTGGATAATTCCATCGATGAGGCTTTGGCTGGACATTGTGATACAATTGGCGTTTGGATCAATGAAGATAATTCTGTTACGGTTAAAGATAATGGTCGTGGAATTCCTACCGCAATGCACACGAAGGAGAAAAAGTCAGCGCTTGAGGTTGTAATGACTGTTCTGCATGCCGGTGGTAAATTTGATAAAGATACGTACAAAGTTTCCGGTGGATTACACGGAGTTGGTGTTTCTTGTGTAAATGCGCTTTCGATTCATTTAAAAGCAACCGTTCGAAGAGACGGAAAAATATTTGAACAAGAATACAGTATTGGGAAACCTTTATACGATGTTCGTGAAATTGGCGATTCATCTGAACATGGAACGGAAGTAACCTTCAGACCAGATAGTTCAATTTTCGATGTCACAGAATACAATTACGATACAGTTGCAGCGCGAATGCGCGAATTGGCGTTTTTGAATAAAGGAATTACAATCACTTTAACAGATTTGCGTTTCCCAGACGAGGATGGGAAATATCCAAATAACGTCTTCCATTCTGAAGGTGGTTTGCGCGAATTCGCACAATATTTAGATAGAAACAGAGAATCTTTGATTCCAGATGTTATCTATTTTGAAGGCGAACGAGAAGGTATTCCTGTAGAAGTTGCGTTGACATACAATACTTCCTATACAGAAAATATTCAAGCGTATGTTAACAACATCAATACGCATGAGGGAGGAACGCATCTTTCTGGTTTCCGACGTGGTTTAACGAATACCTTAAAAAAATACGCAACGGATTCAGGAATGTTGACCCGTGAGAAAATTGAAATCGATGGAGATGATTTCCGCGAAGGTTTAACAGCTGTGCTTTCTGTGAAAGTGCAAGAGCCGCAATTTGAAGGTCAAACAAAAACAAAACTTGGAAACAGAGAAGTAACTGCTCCAGTTAGTCAGGCAGTTTCAGAAATGTTATCTTCTTATTTGGAAGAGCATCCTGCTGAAGCTAAGATTATCGTTGATAAAGTAATTCTTGCTGCTCGTGCACGTCATGCTGCTCGAAAAGCACGTGAAATGGTGCAACGCAAGAATGTATTAACCGGTTCTGGACTTCCAGGAAAATTAGCGGATTGCTCTGAAAAAGATCCTGCTGCTTGCGAGATTTACTTCGTCGAGGGAGATTCTGCGGGTGGGACGGCAAAACAAGGTCGCGACCGCCATTTTCAAGCGATTATGCCATTGCGTGGAAAGATTTTGAACGTAGAAAAAGCAATGCAGCATAAAATCTTCGAAAACGAAGAAATTAAAAATATGTACACGGCTCTAGGTGTTAGAATTGGAACAGAAGAGGATTCCAAAGCACTAAACATGGAGAAATTAAGATACCATAAGATTATTATCATGTGTGATGCCGATGTCGATGGTTCGCATATCGAAACCCTTATTTTAACTTTCTTCTTCCGTTACATGAAAGAATTGATTGAAAACGGTTACATCTATATTGCTACTCCACCATTGTACCAAGTAAAAAAAGGAACAAAATCGGATTATGCTTGGAATGAAGACCAACGCGATATATTAATCAATGAATTAAAAGGCGGTGGAAGTGAATCTTCTGTAAACGTGCAACGTTACAAAGGTTTGGGTGAAATGAACGCGGAACAATTGTGGGAAACTACAATGAATCCAGAAACGCGCACATTGCGTCAAGTTACAATTGACAATGCAGCAGAATGTGATCAGATTTTCTCCATGTTGATGGGCGATGATGTTCCTCCAAGAAGAGAATTTATTGAGAAAAATGCAAAATACGCGAAAATTGATATTTAATCCATTTTCATGCATCTATTTAAAACGCCTTTTTTTAAGGCGTTTTTTTTTGAATTAAATTTTGAAGTAAATTTAATTAACGTGCAAGTTTGTGAAGGAAACAACATCTTAACTTTAAGAAACAATTAACAGTGTTAAAACAAACAATTCAAATATGCTTAAAATCAGTTTATTCAGTATTTTACTTTTAGTGTTGAATCAAAAAATTGCTGCGCAAGGATTCTATGACCGCGCAACCGTTCAGACAATTGAAGTTTTCTTTTCTGCCGCTAATTGGGATGCACAATTAGATGCACTAGCTTCCACAACGGAAGATTATCTCCTTGCAGATTCCGTTCGAATAAATGGAATTGTATTCGACAGCGTTGGTGTAAAATACAAAGGAAATAGTTCTTATAATGCGAATAACAATAAAAATCCTATTCATATTGAGTTGGATTACGTACATGGAAGTTACGATTACCAAGGTTATACAGATATTAAGTTGCAAAATGGTTACCAAGATCCATCCATGATTCGCGAAGTATTATCCTATGCAATTTTAGAACAATACATGGATTGTCCAAAAGCAAATTTCGCCAATGTTTATATCAATGGAACATTGAGAGGTTTATATTCCAGTGCTGAAAGTATCAACAAAAAATTCTATGGAGATCATTACTATACTTCGGATGGCGCGGCTTTTAAATGTAATCCAGTTGGTGGTGCTGGACCTGGTTCTACTATTAGTCCGGATTTGAAATATATCAACTCCGATTCTTCTTCCTATGCAAATGGCTACGAATTGAAATCTACCTATGGATGGAATGCACTTGTGGATATGATTGATACCTTGAATAATAATTTCGGTGCAATCGAATCAAATTTGGATGTCGACAGAGCTCTATGGATGCTCGCGTTCAACAATGTTTTAGTTAATCTAGATTCCTATTCTGGAGCATTTCGACAAAACTATTATTTATACAAAGATTTAAACGAGCGTTTTATTACAACGAGTTGGGATTTGAATATGTCTTTTGCTGGTTTCCCTGGTGGAACTGGAAGTGGTTCAACTGTTTCTACTACTTTGGATCCAATGTCTAACAGTACTTCGTCCATCCATCCTCTAATCGCTAAAATGCTCACAAATGCAGTATATAAAAGAATGTACATGGCGCATATTCGTACGATTGTTCAAGAAATTTTTGCTTCTGCTGATTACGTTACAACAGCAAACACAATTCGAGCAACAATCGATGCTTCTGTTCAGGCAGATCCGTATAAATTCTTTACGTATACACAATTTGTAAATGGATTGACAACCGCAGTTTCTGGCGGTGGTGGCGGACCTGGCGGTGGATCTTCCATTCCAGGAATTCAAACACTGATGGCTGCTCGTGTGGCTTATTTTAATACGAATTCGAATTACGTTTTAGCTGCCCCAACAATTACAGGAATCACCTCTAGTATTGCTTCACCAAATTATGGTCAAACGGTTACAATTACAGCAACTTGTTCCAATGAAACTGCGGTTTATTTAGGATATAGATTGGAACATCCATTGAAATTTAATCGGATTCCGCTATTTGATGATGGCGCGCACAACGATGGTGCAGCCGGAGATCATATTTATGGTGCGGATGTGACATTGAACGGCGTGATTTTGGAATATTATATTTATGCTGAAAATGCAGTGGCTGGTTTGTTTAGTCCGCAGCGAGCGGAGCACGAATTCCACACTTTGTTGATTAATTTACCCTTTCCTGCGATTGGAGATCTACTTGTCAATGAATTAATGGCGGATAACGGCACAACGTCGTTGGATTCCAATGGGGAAAATGATGACTGGATTGAGCTGTTTAATACAACTGCAAATGGAATTGATTTAACGGGATTATATTTGTCGGATGATGCTGCGAATTTAATGAAATGGCAATTTCCAATCGGCACTTCCGTTGCAGCAAATGATGTATTGATTATCTGGACAGATAACGATGCTTTGCAGTCAGGATTGCACACCAATTTCAAATTGAGTGCTGCAGGAGAATCGGTAATTTTAAGCGATGGAATAACACTATACGATCAAGTAGATTTTGGCGTTCAAACGACAGATGTTTCCTATGCTCGCTGCCCGGATGGTGGAATATTTGCTTTTACTGCTCCAACATTTGATGCACTGAACGATTGTATCGCATCTATTTCTGAAAGTGAAATACCACTAAAAATAGCTGTTTTTCCAGTTCCAACTGCTGAAAATGTATTTGTTACTTCTGAAGAAAATAATTCGTTGCATGTGCAGGTTATCGATTTACAAGGAAGAAAATTATTTGAAATTGTAACGAGTGATAAATTAATTGAAATTCCATCTAGCAGCTGGCAATCCGGATATTACCGAATTATCGTGCAATCGGAAATTGGCAAGGTTGCAACCATGCCATTCATAAAAGAATAAAGTAATATAATTAAAATGAAAAGTTCCGGCAGTTGTCGGAACTTTTTTTTCCTAAAAAAAATCCATTATACTAAAATCATTTTTATTGTTAAATGACTAAAAGTCAATTATATAAATGCTTTAGGTCTTCTTTTTATTTTCCGAATAATAGTTTTCCACGATGATTGTTAAAAACAAGATTTAATTCCTTGTACTAGCTAAACACTTTTGACTAAATTTGCTTTCAATTTATTGAATACATTTCGAAATTGATACCCAAAAGAGCATAAGATGCCAAAAGACACCTCCATTAAGTCCATTTTAATTATCGGTAGCGGACCAATTGTAATCGGTCAAGCATGTGAATTTGACTACGCCGGATCACAAGCAGCACGTTCCTTGAGAGAAGAAGGAATTGAAGTTACGCTAATCAATTCAAATCCAGCAACGATTATGACCGATAAGGTTGTTGCTGATAATGTTTATTTGCAGCCGCTTGAACCACAAAGTATCATTGAAATACTTAAAAACCATAAAATCGATGCGGTTTTACCTACGATGGGAGGACAAACAGCATTGAACCTTTGTATCCAGTGTGATGAAATGGGAATTTGGGAAGAGTTTGGCGTCCGAATAATTGGAGTAGATATTAAAGCAATTGAAATAACTGAAAACCGAGAGGAATTCCGTGAGCTCATGCTGAAAATTGGTATTCCAATGGCTCCGCAAGCTACAGCAAAATCTTTTTTGGAAGGAAAAGAAGTGGCGCAGAAATTCGGTTTTCCTTTGTGTATTCGCGCTTCTTTTACACTTGGTGGAGCAGGAGCATCTATCGTTTACGATCCAAAAGAATTTGATAGCCTGCTGGAAAGAGGTTTGCAGCTTTCGCCAATTCATGAGGTAATGATTGATAAAGCGCTGCTTGGCTGGAAGGAATTTGAATTGGAATTGCTGCGCGATTCGAATGATAATGTTGTAATTATTTGTTCGATAGAGAATTTTGACCCAATGGGAATTCATACAGGCGATTCGATTACGGTTGCTCCTGCTATGACTTTATCCGATACAACGTTCCAAAAAATGCGCGATATGTCTATCAAGATGATGCGTTCAATTGGTAATTTTGCTGGAGGTTGTAATGTGCAATTTGCTGTTTCTCCGGATGATAATGAAGATATTATTGCAATTGAAATCAACCCGCGTGTTTCCCGTTCTTCTGCTTTAGCATCGAAAGCAACGGGTTATCCAATTGCGAAAATAGCGGCTAAGTTGGCTATTGGTTACCATTTAAATGAACTTAATAATCAAATTACCAAAACTACGTCGGCTTTATTTGAGCCTACGTTGGATTATGTAATCGTTAAAATACCACGTTGGAACTTTAATAAATTTCCAGGAACAGACAGAAGATTAGGATTGCAAATGAAATCTGTCGGGGAAGTAATGGGAATTGGAAGATCATTTCAAGAAGCCCTTCAAAAAGCTTGTCAATCCTTGGAAATCAATCGAAATGGGCTAGGGGCAGACGGAAGAGAATTGACCAACCAAGATGAAATTCTAACTAGTTTGGAATTTGCAAGTTGGAACCGATTGTTTCATATTTACGATGCCATAAAATTGGGGATTCCTTTCAAGAAAATTGTGGAAAAAACACGAATTGATATCTGGTTTTTAAAGCAAATCGAAGAGTTAATCAAACTCGAACGAAAAATTGAGAAATTCCACTTGGATTCCATTCCTAAGAAATTACTTTTCGAGGCGAAACAAAAAGGATATGCCGATCGCCAAGTTGCCCATTTATTGCGTTGCTTGGAATCGGAAGTGTATAACAAACGAATTGAACTTGGAATTAACCGCGTCTATAAAATAGTAGATACTTGCGCAGCGGAGTTCAATGCACAAACACCTTATTACTATTCTACTTTTGAGGAAGAGAATGAAAGCGTCGTTTCCACGAAGAAAAAAGTAGTTGTTTTAGGATCTGGTCCGAATAGAATTGGACAAGGAATTGAATTTGATTACAGTTGTGTGCATGGCGTTTTGGCGGCAAAAGAATGCGGCTACGAAACAATCATGATCAATTGCAACCCGGAAACCGTTTCCACAGATTTCGACACGGCAGACAAATTGTATTTTGAACCAGTTTTCTGGGAACATATTTACGATATTATCCTGCACGAAAAGCCAGAAGGTGTAATTGTGCAATTGGGTGGACAAACGGCTTTAAAACTTGCGGAAAAACTCGAGCGTTACGGTATTAAAATCATGGGGACGAGTTTTGAAGCCTTGGATCTTGCGGAAGACAGAGGTCGTTTTTCAAAAGTTTTAGAAGAAAATAACATTCCTTTTCCACAGTATGGAATTGTAGAAAATGCAGAACAAGCACTGGAACTTTCCGACGAATTAGGATTCCCTCTTTTGGTGCGACCAAGTTATGTGCTTGGTGGGCAAAAAATGAAAATCGTTATCAACAAGGAAGAATTGGAACACCACGTTGTGGATATTATCAATGAAATGGGCAATAACCAGATTTTATTGGATCATTTTCTTGGTGGCGCAATTGAAGCCGAGGCGGATGCAATTTGCGATGGTGAAAACGTCTATATTATTGGAATAATGCAGCACATCGAACCAGCAGGAATACATTCCGGAGATTCGTATGCCGTTTTACCACCGTATAACTTAGGTGATTTTGTGATGCAGCAAATAGATGATATTACACGAAAAATTGCTGTTGCATTGCGAACTGTCGGATTGATAAATATCCAATTTGCTATAAAAGACGATAAAGTATATGTAATCGAAGCAAATCCTCGTGCATCTAGAACGGTTCCTTTTATTGCAAAAGCCTACGATGAACCGTATGTGAATTATGCAACGAAAATCATGCTCGGAGAAAAGAAAGTTACCGATTTTAATTTTAATCCCCGTAAAGAAGGCTACGCAATTAAAATTCCTGTTTTCTCCTATGAGAAATTCCCGGATGTTAAAAAAGAACTTGGTCCTGAAATGAAATCCACTGGTGAAGCTATTCGTTTCATTAAAAACTTGAAAGATCCGTTTTTTACAAAAATTTACGCGGAACGCAACATGCATTTATCAAAATAAACGTGTTAGAAGCAAGTGTTTTGGGTGCATTCAAAATGTTACTAATGGTCGCAGGAGGCTTTGTACTTCTGCGATTTATTGGCCAATTAATGCAAGCAAAAAGAAACATGGAAGCGGAGCGAACTATGAATTTTAATACGCGAAAAGTTCAAGAAGAACGTGAGGAAAAAAGAAATGAATTCGGTAAAACAAACGTTATAGAAAAGACATCGAAGGTAAAATCATCTAGTTTTTCGTCCAACGCTGCCGAAGATGTTGATTTTGAAGAAATAAAAGAGTAAGTTTTTTACGCGCCGATTAAACGTTTCAAATCATTGATTTGCGATTCCCAAAGCATTTTTGCTTCGTCGACTTCTTCTTCTTCAGCGAAATCCGTTACTGTCATGACAATCATTTTTGTCATAGCATCTACCTCAAAGCTCATTTCGAAAAAATATTCGTTTCCGGATCGTTCATCTTCCAACCACTTGAATTTTGCTTTAGAATTAGGTTTTTTAGATAATAATCTTGCTTTTTCTTCGCTTCCATCCCAGCAAAAAGTAAAAATATCGTCCTTTATATTTACATCCTCTGCAAACCATTCACTTAAGCCACTTGGCGTGCATAGCATATTTTCAAGAACTTTTGGAGAAGTCTTTAATAGATACTCCAATTCAAATTTTACTTTTTCAGTCATAGTAATCGTCAATTTGTATTAACTTTGCGTCAATTAAACGCAATTTACATAATTCTTTTCAATGGCTTTAGTACATTCATTTGAAAAAAACGGGAACACCCTGTTCAAATACCGTGGTCAAATACCACTATTTTTGTTTTTGTTATCCATTCCAACAGTTTATTTTACTGATTATCAATTTATTAAAGGTAATCCATCGGTGGATTTATTCTTGTTGATAACTTGTGTGGTTTTATCGTTTTCCGGTCAAGTAATTCGAGCAATAGCAATTGGAACGGCAAATAAATACACTTCAGGTAGAAATACGAAAGAACAAGTAGCGGAAGCTTTAAATACGAAAGGGATTTATTCAACCGTGCGTCACCCGCTGTATTTGGGGAATTATTTCATGTGGATTGGAATAGTGCTTTTCACCTACAATATTTGGTTCGTTTTGGTAGTTTCCTTATTGTTTTGGTTGTATTACGAGCGAATTATGTTTGCGGAAGAGCGTTTCCTTGAGCGTAAATTTGGCGAAGAATATGTAAGTTGGTCAATGAAGGTGCCGCCATTTTGGCCAAGTTTCAAAAACCACATTAAAACAGAGATTCCGTTTTCCATGAAAACAATTTTGAGAAGAGAATATTCTGGAATCTCCGCTACGGTAATTGGGTTTGTCTTTGTTGCCTTCTTGCGCGAATGGTTTACTGCTGGTAAACCGCAGTTTCTTGCTTCACATGGTATTATTTTAATTGTAGCTTTATTATTCTCCTTTTTACTTAGAACACTAAAGCACAAAA
>JBIKZR010000254.1:0-3743 GCA_044354635.1 Crocinitomicaceae bacterium
AGATTGTCCAAAAACCAAGCGATTACGTAATGCTTTCCTTGAAGGGGTTTTTGCTGAATCTTGCAAACCCGATGGTTATTTTTTACTGGTTTAGCGTCATGACACTGGCGGAGAAAAATACAAATGCTCCGGATAATCAAGAAGGTTCTATCTTCTTTTTTATTTTAGTACTTCTCATCACGTTCTTTTCCTTCGACTTATTGAAGATTTTTGGCGCAAAGAAACTGCGGCCTTTGGTAACACATAAAGTGCTAGTCACCCTAAATCGCTTGATAGGAATTGTCTTTTTTGGCTTTGGTATCTTTTTGATTATCAAGGGATCGCTCAAAATATAAGCTAATCGGGTGTAACGGAACGCGAAGCAAAAGTTATAGTATCTAAATATATTTCTAATGAAAATTGGTTTAATTCTACTCCTAATTCTTTCTTTTTCTTCTGTATTTTCCCAAGTAGTATTCAAGGAAAATCTTACAAAGAAGACATCCCTCTTTTGGGATTTCAATAAAATTCAGTTGCAGGCAATTGGTTCCTATTACCAGGATGTCTTGGATGTTACTACGGAAAACCACGGAAAATGGTTGTATTATGATCGAAATGGTGTGCTGGAAGAAGAACGAAATTATTTTCGGGGAATGCTCCATGGCCGAGTAATCTTATATTATCCAAACGAAAAAAAGAAGCAAGAAGGGTATTTTTATTTAGACCAACAAGACAGCGTGTATCGCGAATGGTCGGATGGCGGAAAACTTAGCGTGGAAGGCCAATACAATTTAAATCAACCAACCGGAAAATGGACTTACTATTACCTGGACGGAAGAGAAAAGTCGGTGGAAGAAGTTAAAGGGAATGTGAATTACCTGGTTTCATTTTGGCTACCCGATTCCTTGCACACGCAAACTATCGTCAATGGAACCGGAGAATTAGCGGTTTATTATTCCACCGGAACACTGAAAGAATGGTACAATTACAAAGATGGTTTAAAAGATGGCCCTTTTGAAGAAGTTAGTATTTACGGCTATAAAACGCTAGCAGGATTTTTTAAAAATGGCGAAAAAGACAGCACTTGGACTTTCGCATACTATACTGGAGATATTGAAAAAACAAGTAATTACAAAAATGGTGTCTTGAATGGAGAATACAACTATTTCTACGATAGCGGTCAACTCAATGTGAAAGGTTTTTATGCGGATGGGAAAAAAGTTGGTCAATGGACTTGGTTTACCAACAAAGGGACGAAGGATATGGAAGGTTCTTTTGAAAACGATATCCAACATGGAGATTGGAAATATTGGCATCCAACCGGAGAAGTTTCATATACTGCGCAGTTCGAAAACGGCTTGAAATCGGGGAAATGGGTGTATTGGTACAAAAACGGAAAAAAATTCAGAGAAGGAACATTCAAAAACGATACGAAAGATGGCCTTTGGCAAACCTGGTATGAGAATGGGAAATTACTGATGAATGGCGTATACATCGATGGGAAAGAAACGGGCGAATGGTCGAACTACTGGGAAAATGGCAAGCTTAAAAATAAATCTACTTTTTCTAAAGGAGAATTAGATGGAAAATGGCTTTCTTATTTCCCTTCCGGAAAATTGATGTTGACGGGGGAATACGAAGGAAATCTGAAAGTTGGGGAATGGTCTAATTATTTTGAAAATGGAAAGCCAAAAGATTTAGTGACCTACAAAATTTTCAAGGATAAATCTAAAGTTGATTACGGCATAATGAAAGATCGAATCCATCTCGACAGTAAAAAAGATGGTTTGTCAATTTCGTATTCCAGCAAGGATTTTGCAAAAACAGAAGAAGGAAGCTTCAAAGAAGGACAAAAAGATGGCGAATGGATTGCATTTTATCCCGGCGGCCGAAATCCTGCGGTACTCTCCAATTACAAAGATGGCGAGCTAAATGGTACAATGAAACAGTTTGACCGTAGAGGAAATCTTTTACAAGAAATAGACTACAAAAAAGGTTTGAAGCACGGCCGATTTATCATTTATGGTAAAAATGGCGAGGTTATTTCAGAGAAGAAATTTCAGGATGGAATGCAAGTAATCGAAGGGCAAAATAACATACCAGGAAGTTTCTCGCCAAGATAATGTGAGACTGCCGAAAGGAACTTTCTCTTTAAAGTAATGCTTGCAGATTTGTTGTGAAGAGTTTAATTGCAATCGCTAAAAGAATTATTCCAAACACTTTTTTAAGTATCGCAATTCCCCCAATTCCCAGAATATTTTCAATTCTACGGGTCAATTTCAACACAATATAAACGATAATTACGTTGATGATAATTGCCAATAGAATGTTGATTTGTTGAAATTCTGCTTTCAACGACACCAAAGTTGTCATCGTCCCAGCTCCAGCAATAATTGGAAATGCCAGCGGGACAATACTCGCGGTTTTCCCACTTACTTCATCTCGAAACAAGCGAACGCCCAATATCATTTCCATTGCCATTGCAAATAAAATCAAGGCGCCTGCAACCGCAAAGGCTTCAATTGAAACACCAAATAATTTTAAGATGCTTTCTCCTAAAATCAAAAATCCCAACATGATGAATAAGGAAACAATACTCGTCCTAGCTTCGTGAATCGATCCAGAAGATTCTTTGATTTTGATAATTAACGGAATAGAACCTAAAATATCAATGACAGCAAAAAGCACTGTCGTTGCTTTAAAAAGTCCTCCCCAATTGAATCCTTGAAAAAAATTATGCATGCGTTTTATTTAGAATTGTTTGTTCAATTACAATTGGAAAGTAGGCGTGTTCCAAGTGGTGTATTTTTTTCTTCAAGCTAGAAAGCGTTTCTTCTTCCTCTATTTGGCAATAAAATTGCGCAAGCATTCTTCCTTCATCAAAGTTTTCATCGACAAAATGAATACTAATCCCCGTATTTTTTGCTTTAGCGGCAAGCACCGCTAGATGAACATTGTCGCCATACATTCCTTTCCCCCCGAAATCAGGCAGTAAAGATGGATGAATATTGATGATTTTTTCCTTGAAATTTAAAACGAATTCTTTTGGAATTAAGCGTAAATAACCAGCAAGAATGATGTAATCAATTTTATGTTCTGCACAAACATCCATAAGAAACTCTCCATCGGAAACTTGATCATTGTCAAACACTAAAATAGGAGCCACTATTGTTTTTGCTGCTAAAACCAATGGAGATTCTTTGCGATTAGTCATTAAAAATGCAACTTCGATGTGCGGGTTGTTTTCAAAATGGCGCAAAATATTTACTGCATTACTGCCAGCTCCAGAAGCAAAAATAGCCAGACGAATTTTTAACATGCCGCAAAGTTACAAAGTATCGACCATAAATGGCAAAGTGAACCGATAAAAAACGGATAAATAGTGGAGAAGTTAAATAGGTATAAAATTCTAAGGAAACTAGCGAAAATGGTATATTAGATGAACTTTAAATACTGCTTAATAAGTATTTTAACGACGCCAAAGCATGAAATTTAACTTTTTGGCTGGACAAATAGAGAATTTCAGCTGAATTTCATTCGGTTAAAATTCCTCCAATAATTTGATTTAACTTAGTTAAACTGCTTGTTTACGAGCATTGAAAATAGAATTGTGTGCAACTTCTTGAATTATAATAGGGAAATAATTTTGTTTTTTGCTGCATTGTTTTTTTCTTTGCAGCCTGATTAACCTTTAAAAAGAGAAGAAATGTCTGATATCAAATCAAAAGTAATATCTATTATCGTAGATAAGTTGGGTGTTGAAG
>JBIKZR010000255.1:0-3736 GCA_044354635.1 Crocinitomicaceae bacterium
AATTTCGATTATGTAATCTGCAATTTCCTTTACTACCTCATCGCCTTCTGTAACAATTGCGATAATTTTTCCTTTACGCGCTTTTACTTCTTGAATATTGGAAACGACCTTTTCATACGAAGTTCCTTTGGTTGCAATAACAAATACTGGCATTTCTTCGTCAATAAGCGCAATTGGGCCGTGTTTCATTTCTGCTGCAGGATATCCTTCTGCGTGGATATAGGAAATCTCTTTCAATTTCAACGCGCCTTCCAAAGCAACAGGGAAAGAACTTCCTCTTCCCAAGTACAATGCATTTGTTGCGTCTTTATATTTACGAGCGATATCTTCTATCAAATCGTTTTTATCCAACACACGCTGTACTTTTGCTGGAATTGCTTCCAATTCAGCTAATAAAGTGTGAAATTTCGATTCGCTAATGGTTCCTTTTTTATTTGCTAAAGAAAGTGCCATCAATGTTAACACAGTAACTTGTGCCGTAAATGCTTTTGTTGAAGCAACACCAATCTCTGGTCCTGCATGCGTGTAAGAACCTGCATCCGTAATACGGGAAATAGATGAACCAACCACATTACAAATTCCAAGAATCGTTGCGCCTTTAGATTTCGCCAATTCCAAAGCTGCCAATGTATCTGCCGTTTCACCAGATTGGGACACCGCAATAACGATATCATTTTCGTTGATGATTGGATTACGGTAGCGAAACTCACTTGCGTATTCCACTTCTACATTAATTCGTGCTAAATCTTCAAACAAGTACTCACCAACTAAACACGCGTGCCAAGATGTTCCGCAAGCAACCATGACAATGCGTTGCGCGTTAATCATTTTTTGCTCGTATTCTTTGATTCCACCTAAGGAAACCCAACCCTCGTCGACATTTAATCTGCCACGGAAACAATCGCGAATAGATCTTGGTTGTTCGTGAATTTCCTTCAACATAAAATGCTCGTAACCGCCTTTTTCTAAAGCTTCCAATTGCATTTCAAGTTGTTGAATGTATGGTGTTATTTCTTGGTTTCCGATATTAAAGATTTTCAATCCATCGTTTAAATCTACAATGGCAATTTCTTCGTCCTCCAGATAAACTACCCTTTTGGTATATTCAATAATTGGCGTTGCATCGGAAGCAAGGTAAAAATCTCCTTCATTTCCAATTCCAACAACAAGCGGACTACTTTTGCGAGCCGCAACCAATTGATAAGGATTCTCTTTGGATAAGACAACAATTGCATAGGCTCCAACAACATTGTGCAAAGCCAAACGAACTGCTTCTGCAATAGAAACATTTTCGTTCTTTTTAATATCATCGATCAAGTGCACTAAAACCTCCGTATCCGTTTCACTTTTGAAAACGTAACCATGGTTTATTAATCCTTTTCGAAGCGTATCGTAATTTTCAATTATTCCGTTGTGAATTAGCGCAATATTTCCATCTGAAGAATAGTGCGGATGTGCATTGACATCATTTGGCGCGCCATGTGTTGCCCAGCGTGTGTGTCCAATTCCAGCATGTCCATTCAAGTCTTTTCCTGCTGCAAATTCTTCCAGATTAGATACTTTCCCTTGGCGTTTGTACAAGTTTATTTCACCATTATTCAATAACGCTATTCCGGCGCTATCATATCCTCGATATTCTAAGCGTTTCAATCCTTTTAAAACAATTGGATAGGCTTGTTTTTTTCCAATGTATGCTACAATTCCACACATAATTAAAATTCTGTATAGGTTATTATTAGTTGCGGTTTTTTCTTGTTAATCGTGTTAGGACCATTAAACACGATCCGTTCTGCTGAATTAACGAAAAATCGCGGTGATAAAATCAATTCTTTCGTGCTAATTTGGCCGGAAACATAAGCTTGTAGATAATTTTTCACGTCCATTATGTATTGTTTTTTGAAATTATCATAATACCCAATAACGCCGACACCAGAAAGCACATCGTCAATTCGCACGGAAACAGATAATTCAGAACTTGGCAAGTATTTGGAATTCGTTTGGTATTGAACCGGGAAAATCAGTTCCGCTTTGTGGATTATTGCTTTTACCGGAATAGATCCAATTCCGGGAATGCGCACCACTGCTCTATTTTTAAATGCCTGAGCATAAAATTCTTTTTGACCTGAAATGGTATCTTGTATAACGGTTTGAATAGGCTTTCCTGAATTGTTAATAT
This sequence comes from Crocinitomicaceae bacterium, assembly GCA_044354635.1. Lineage (GTDB taxonomy): Bacteria > Bacteroidota > Bacteroidia > Flavobacteriales_D > Crocinitomicaceae > M0103. The sequence goes on from JBIKZR010000255.1 coordinate 2,177, forward strand.
CCACATGGTTGAAATCTGCGCATTCTGAATTAATCAAAAAATCAAACTTCTTCTGCACCCCAGCTTGGGTATAATAAATTGTCATTTTTGACAAAGGATCATTCAAATTAAAATAGAGCACACCGCCCTCCCCACTTGCTTGTGTGCCATTATTTACACGAACATGTAAACCTTTGAAATAGTTCAGAAATAATTCATTGGTGGAAAAATTCACCCCACCGGAAGTCGCCTCATTAATTAACTTTTGTGCAAGAATATTTTTCAATCGAATTCTCAATTGCGTATCGACTGTATCTACTCCAATGACAGTAACTGCAGAAGGTTTTGGAACGAAATTTTCAAATCCTGGTTGCACCAAATTTTTAGTAGAACGAGCTAATGTGCTGAAGCTGTAGTAGGTTGAATCCAAATACATGCTTTCGGTCAATTCAAAAACCTCTAATTTTTGCGAGGACATGTCTCCATACGTAGATGCATACTCCAAACCAAGAATGGTAGAATCAATTGTAATTGTTGTCACATCACCAAAATTTGGATTTAATCCAGATAACCTAAATTGGGTATAAAAGTTTGCATTAAAAGTTCCGAATTTCGGATCGTTATAAGATCCCAAGACTGCATAAACAGGATTATCCGTTATAACAGAATCCTCTTCAACAGTATATGTTTTCAATGAAAATGTGTCGATTTGTGCGGAATTTAAAAGTTGATTCGGATCGAGGAGATCTGCTCCCAAGTTTGAATCTTTCTTTTTACAAGAAACCGTTAAAAAAAGTGCTATCAAAAAAGTAGCGGAAAGTCCAAAAACCCTCCGCCATTTAGTTCGGTAAATAAAATTCATTCGATTATATAAGTACGTTATCTTCAATTACTTTATTAAAAAATTCCGACATTACTTTTGTTTGGTTCTCTTCAGGAACGTAATCTTGTTTTAAGCAAGTCGCTTCATCGAAAATTGCACGCAACTCAGGAGACAATTCTTCACTTGCAATGTTAATACCATCTGCATATTTTGTTATTACGCGGGTAATATTTTCGTAACTTGTGTCTTGCAACTGACTCACAACTTCGTCGTCGAAACCATCAAATTTAAGCTTCTCAGCGAATCTTGGGTCCCAATTTTTGTTAAAGCCATCGTTATAAATACTGTACACAACTTTCGTATCTGCAAAGTGTGGGTCTTTATTGTATAATTTCTTGATATACAAGGCCATCAAGGATGTCATCCAACCGTGGCAATGAATTACATCTGGTTGCCATCCAAGTTTTTTGACCGTTTCCAAAACGCCACGACAGAAAAACATGGAGCGTTCATCGTTGTCTGGATAAAATTCTCCTTTATCGTCAGCAACTGTATTTTTTCTTTTAAAATATTCATCGTTGTCAATAAAATAAACTTGCATGCGCGCTGCAGAAATAGAAGCAACTTTTATTATTAGCGGATGGTCATTGTCATCAATTATCAGATTCATTCCTGACAATCGAATCACTTCATGAAGTTGGTGTCTGCGTTCATTGATACTTCCAAAGCGCGGCGTAAAAACACGGATTTCTTTTCCT
>JBIKZR010000256.1:0-3728 GCA_044354635.1 Crocinitomicaceae bacterium
ACCTTTTGAAATTGTTTGGGACGCAATTAAAAAGTAATTAATAAAAGTTTTAAGAAAAAATATATGAAAAATGTTGCACTTATAACAGGAGCATCGAGCGGAATTGGTAAACAATTAGCGATAATTCATGCTACAAAAAAAAGAGATCTAGTTTTAGTTGCAAGAAGAACGGAAGAGTTGGAAGCATTGAAAACAGAACTTACTGAAAAGTATGGGGTAGAAGTGCTGGTTCTTCCATCGGATTTAATGCAAATTGGTGCTGCAAAGAAAATCTTTGATGCAATTAAAGAACAAAACATCGAAATCGAATACCTAATTAATAACGCTGGTTTGGGCGGTTACGGAAAGTTTTACCAGCGCGAAAGAAACAAGGAAGTAGACATGATTCAGTTGAATATTGTGGCATTGACAGAATTAACACATTTAATTTTACCCGAAATGGTTGCTCGAAAAAGCGGTAAAATTTTGAATACGGCAAGCACAGCTGGATTTATTCCAGGTCCGATGCAATCCGTCTATTTCGCAACGAAGGCTTTCGTAATTTCATTTTCGCAGGGAATCGCACAAGAGGTTTCTACAAATGGAATTAGCGTTACAGCTTTGTGTCCTGGACCTGTTCGAACAGAATTTGAGAAAGAAGCCGGAATGGAAGGTAGTGGTTTGTTTAAAAAAGCGGCAACTGCAATTTCTACCGCACAAAAAGGGTATTCCGGGATGGAAAAAGGCAAATTAGTTGTGATTACGGATAATTCGATGCGCTTTGCTCTCAATTGGTTGCTTCCTTTTGCTCCCAGGAAAATGGTAATACGCGCAATCGAAAAAATGCAAACTATTAAATAAGTTCTTATTGCATAAGTTCTTCTAGCTTCATTTGCGGTATTTTATCATGTAATTGTTTCCCGCCACTTTTTTTTAGTGTAACTTTGTAGTATATTTTTAAGCATGCTCTTATTTTTAAATGACATTTCCGGTTCAGAAATCCTGCTGATTTTAGCATTTATTCTTATTTTTTTTGGTTCAAAAAGTATTCCAGGAATTGCACGCACTTTGGGTAAAACGATGCGACAAATAAAAGATGCTTCCAATGAATTGCAAACTGAAATAAAAAAATCAGGACTGGATATTAAGAAAGATTTGAATTTAGATGGATTGAATTTGGAAGCCTTAGTGCGCGATACTGCGCAGGAAATACAGCAGCCTTTGGATCAGTATGTGGACGATTTAGATAATGCAGTAAAGTTTGAGCGACCAAAAAACACTATAGTTCCGAATGCTTTGGATCAATTACCACTAGAGGAAAATAGCATTACAGAAGCGCCATCTTCTGAAATTAGTTCAGAAATCAGCAGCGAAACAAAGCCGGGAAATTGAATCAATTGTTGCCATCGTTCTTCTGTGCAATAAAATAAATTATGATTTCCCTCTTTTTATGACTACCTTTGCACTCAATTTTAAAAATATAGAATGACATTTGAGGAACTCGGGCTAAAGAGTGAGGTGCTGAAGTCGTTAAAAGAACTGGGGTTTGAAGCACCGACTCCCATCCAAGAAAAAGCTATTCCACACCTATTAGGAAAGGACAGCGATTTTGTTGGTTTAGCTCAAACAGGAACAGGTAAGACCGCAGCGTTTGGTCTTCCATTAGTGAACAACATTGAAAATCACGCAAAGACGCCGCAAGGCTTGGTTATTTGCCCAACGCGTGAACTCTGCTTGCAAATTGCAAAAGATTTGGAATCGTACTCCACACATTTAAAGGTGAACATAGTAGCCGTTTATGGAGGTACAGATATCCGCAAACAGATGACCGACATCAAAAGAGGAGCATCTGTAATTGTAGCAACACCAGGACGTTTAATGGATTTAATCAACAGAAGAGCCATCTCATTGGCAGATGTTGAATATGTCGTTTTAGATGAAGCGGATGAAATGCTAAACATGGGATTCAAAGAAGATATCGATGCGATATTAGAAACAACTCCCGAAAAGAAAAATGTATGGTTGTTTTCAGCTACAATGCCTTCGGAAGTCGCGCGAATAGCTAAAACCTACATGAATGATCCTTTGGAAATTGCCATTGGACACAAAAATCAAAGTAACGAGAACATCGATCACATCTACTATGTTGTGAAAGAAAAAGACCGTTATGCTGCAGTTAAAAGACTGATCGATTTTAACCCGGAAATCTATGGTTTGATTTTTTGTCGTACACGCCAGGAAACTGGAAGTGTGGCGGAGAAATTGGCTAAAGAAGGATACAACGCAGAACCATTGCACGGAGATTTATCCCAAGTGCAACGCGATCGTGTAATGGATCGTTTCCGTAAAAAAGATCTTCAAATATTAGTTGCAACGGATGTTGCAGCGCGTGGTTTGGATATTGATAATATCACACATGTTATCAATTACAATTTACCGGATGATATCGAAAACTATACGCACAGAAGTGGACGTACAGCTCGTGCTGGTAAAAAAGGCGAATCTTTGGTGCTAATAAATACGCGTGAAAACGGTAAAATTCGTGCTATCGAAAAGCAAATGCGCACAACTTTTACATTGGGAACTGTTCCGAATGCGGAAGAAATCTGCGAAATACAATTATTGAAATTAATCAATAAGGTTATCGATGCAGATATTCGTGAAAAAGAAATTCAGAAATTTATGCCTACAATCATGGCTAAATTTGAAGACCTTTCGAAAGAAGAAGTAATCAAGCATTTTGTATCTACGGAATTTAACCGTTTCATAGAATATTACGAACGTGCTGGAGATTTGAACGCAACTGCTTCAAAAAGTGAAGATAACGGATCAGAAGATCGTGGAAGAAGACGTGACCGTGGAGATGAAACGGAAACTGGAAAAACACGTTTCTTTGTTAGTATTGGTCGTAGAGATGGCTTGAACCCTGGTGGTTTATTGCGTTTAATCTGCGATGCAACTGGATTAACTTCTGGAAATGTTGGCAGAATAGATATTATGACTTCTTACTCTTTCTTTGAAGCGGATAATGAATTCGCTGATAATATCCTTAAAAAGGTAAACGGAGCAGAATACGAAGGAAACCAAGTAAGTATTGAAGTTACCAAGTCTAAACCTGGAGGCGGAAGCCAAAGAGGTGGTGGCGGTGGTCGCAGAGATGGCGGTTCTTTTGGTGGAAAATTCCAAGGAAATCGCGATGGCGGCGCGCGCAGAAGTGAAGGCGGCAGCAGAGATGGTGGACAACGAAGAGAAGGCGGACAAAGCAGTTTTGGTGGCAATCGCCGAGATAGTGGAAGCAGTTCAGCTAGCGGAAACCGCCGTGATGGTGGTGGAAGTTCTTACGCGGAAAGAAGTCGCAGAGATGGCGATCAAAGAAGTGAAGGCGGTTCGCGAAGCGAAGGTGCTCCAAGAAGAGAAGGTGGGTTTAACCGAGAAGGCGGAAGCAATTCCGGCGGTGGAAGTCGTCCAAGATCTTTTGGTAAACCATTTAATAAAAAATCTTAATTAAAACGAATTTCTTGTAGTTTTTATGGAAATCAGAAACATTGCAATTATTGCACACGTTGACCACGGTAAAACCACTTTGGTAGACAAAATGATCGAAGCCGGTGCGGTTTTGAATGAAAGAGATCGTCCAACTGGCGATTTGATTATGGATAGCAACGATTTGGAGCGTGAACGAGGAATCACAATCGTTTCAAAAAACGTTTCAGTTACCTATAAAGGAACAAAAATCAATATTATTGATA
>JBIKZR010000257.1:0-3726 GCA_044354635.1 Crocinitomicaceae bacterium
TGGTATTCCAAATTCCGTGTTCCAAGTTCCAAATTATTTATTTTTTTTCGGGTTGATCATGATGATCATTCTCTTCCCTTCCAACTTTGGCAATTGCTCTACCGCACCGATATCTGCCAATTCTTGCGCAAATTTCAATAATAGAATTTCACCTCTGTCTTTAAACACAATCGTACGACCTCGGAAAAACACGTATGCTTTTACCTTTGAACCTTCTTCCAAAAATTTGCGCGCATGCGCTAATTTGAACTGAAAATCATGGTCGTCTGTATTAGGTCCAAAACGAATTTCTTTCAAAACAATTTTACTTTGCTTCGCCTTCAATTCTTTTTGTTTTCTTTTTTGGTTGTATAAGAACTTGCGGTAATCCATGATCTTACAAACCGGAGGAACAGCATTTGGGGAAATTTCAACTAAATCCAAGTCTTGTTCTTCTGCCATTTTAATAGCATCAGAAGTAGTCATTACTTTAGGTTCTTCTCCTTCAATTACCAAACGAATTTCGCGAGATAGAATTTTCTCGTTTATTTTGTGTTGGTCTGCTTCCTCTCTTTTTACAAAAGGTTTTCTTGTGTTTTTTCTCATTTAATCAATTAAACATTAGATGACAACTCATCTTCAATCGTTTTTTGTACTAGCTCGGTAAATTTTTCAATTCCCATCGAACCTTTATCTCCCTCTGTGCGCTGCCGAACAGAAACCTCATTATTTTCCGCTTCTTTTTCACCAACGATAAGCATAAACGGGATTTTTTTCATCTCTGCCTCGCGAATTTTTTTACCGATCTTTTCATTTCGGTCATCAACGAAGCCGCGAATATCGTAATTATTTAGCAATTCTGAAAGTTTTTCTGCATACGCATTGTATTTATCCGAAATTGGTAAAATTGCATATTGCTCCGTCGCCAACCACAAAGGAAAATCTCCTGCGCAATGCTCAAGTAAAACAGCTACAAATCGTTCCATCGAACCAAATGGTGCGCGGTGAATCATCACTGGGCGGTGTTTTTGGTTATCGGAACCGGTATATTCCAATTCGAAACGTTCCGGCAAATTATAATCTACTTGAATTGTTCCCAATTGCCACTCGCGTCCAAGCGCATCCTCCACCATGAAATCCAATTTGGGACCATAGAATGCCGCTTCGCCATATTCGATAACGGTAGTCAATTCTTTTTCAGCTGCTGCCTCAATAATCGCATTTTCAGCCTTTTCCCAATTCTCGTCACTTCCGATGTATTTGGAAGGATTTGTTTTATCTCTGAGTGAAATTTGCGCTTTGAAATTGGTAAAGGATAAGGTTTTGAATATGTATAAAACCAAATCAATTACTTTTTTAAATTCATCTTTTACCTGATCCTGTGAACAGAAAATATGCGCATCGTCTTGTGTAAATCCACGCACCCGGGTTAAACCGTGTAATTCTCCAGATTGCTCATATCTGTAAACCGTTCCAAATTCCGCAAAACGAACCGGTAATTCTTTGTAAGAGCGCGGTCGTGCTTTAAAGATTTCGCAATGGTGCGGACAATTCATTGGTTTCAATAAAAACTCTTCGCCTTCATCCGGCGTGCGAATCGGCTGAAACGAATCTGCACCATATTTGGCGTAATGTCCAGACGTAACATATAATTCCTTGCTTCCAATATGCGGCGTAATCACTTGATCATAACCACCTTTTCGTTGTGCTTTTTTCAAGAAATTCTCCAATCTCTCGCGTAAAGCAGCACCTTTCGGGAGCCACAAAGGCAGACCTTGTCCAACGCGTTGGGAAAATGTAAACAATTCTAACTCTTTTCCAAGTCTTCTGTGATCGCGGCGTTTTGCTTCTTCAACTTTCTCTAAATATTCGGTTAATTCCGCTTGTTTTGGAAAGGTAATTCCGTAAATACGCGTTAATTGCTTATTCTTTTCGTCGCCTTTCCAATATGCTCCTGCAATAGAAGTTAATTTCACTGCTTTTATAAATCCAGTATCTGGAATATGTGGTCCTCGGCAAAGATCCGTGAAATTTCCTTGCGTATAAAACGTAATCGTTCCATCTTCCAAACCTTCCAATAATTCTAATTTATACGGGTCGGCTTTCTCCGTGAAATAAGCAATAGCGTCCGATTTTGAAATTTCCTGTCGCACAAATGAATTTCTCTCTTTCGCAAGTTCTTTCATTTTTTGCTCGATCTTTTCCAAGTCTTTTTCGGAGATGGAATACTCCATTAAATCAATATCGTAGTAGAAACCATTTGCAATGGGTGGACCTATTGCCAATTTGATTCCTGGGAAGTGAAATTCCAATGCTTCCGCCATAATGTGTGCGGAGGAATGCCACATGGTTGATTTTCCTTCTTTATCGTTCCAGGTGAGTAATTGCAAGGTACAATCGTTCAATAATGCGCGATTTGCGTCAATTACCTGCCCGTCCACTTTAGCGGCAAGTACATTTCGAGCAAGTCCTTCAGAAATACTTTTTGCGACATCCAAAGCGGTTGTTGCTTTCTCGTATTGCTTGATAGATCCATCCGGAAGTGTTACATTAATCATGTTTTAATAAAATTTTGCAAGCAAAGATAGTTATTCGATTAAATCTAAAGCCTATAAAAACCGAATTAACAATGAATCTAGGATATAATTCAGTGGTTTTTTTATAAAATCATAAAAAATTACTAATTTGCAGTGCATATGCATAACCACTCGATAACCAACTTTCCTTTTTATCGCCAACCATTCGGTTTGTTGACAATCAGTCTTTTTATCGGAATTTTAATCGGATTTGAATACAAAGATTCCAACATTCTGCTGCCTTTATTTGCACTTACCGTTCTTGCAAGCGCGGTTATTCTATCGGTTCGGAATTCATTCAATAATGGGAAATTTCTTCTGATTACTGCTTTAATTTTCATTTTGATTGGAATGTTTCATGTGCAAAATAAAATACATGTTGGAAATGAATTTGGAATAGACACCGTTTATCAAAAAGGCGATGTTGTGCTTGTACGGTTAACAGAAGTAGGTCCGACAGACAAAGAATGGAAAAAAATGACGGGAGAAATAAAGCGCATCTATAAAAACGAAAGTTCTTTTCGGGTGGATGAATCTATTTTATTGTTTATTCAAGGAATAAATTCAAACCATAAAAAGGGCGATGAGCTTTTAATTTCTTCGGAATTAAGTCCTATTAAAAACACTGGAAACCCGGGCGAATTCGATGCCGCAAACTATTGGAATAAAAAAGGGTTCAATTATCTTTCCTTCGTAGGCGAGGAAAATTACCGCGTATTGCGCCATTACAAGCAGAATTGGCTAGAGAATAGCCTAAGCGTTTTACAAAGCTATCTCAGTAAGTCGCTGGAAGATAATTTGCGGGGAAATGAATTGGCAATTGCACAAGCGTTGATATTAGGCGATAAATCTTTGTTAGCTGCTGAAACAAGAAATAGTTTTTCGAACACTGGCGCGATGCATGTTTTGGCAGTTTCGGGCTTACACATCGGTCTGATCATGCAATTATTGTTGGTCGTTTTAAGTCAATTCTCCTCCTTCCTTTCCAAAAAATACGCTGTTTTTAGTGTAGTTGTCATTCTTTGGATTTATGCTATTGTGACAGGACTTTCACCCTCTGTGATTCGCGCTGTTTTTATGTTTTCAGTCTTGTTTATTTCTCAGGTAAGCGGAAAACAATATGACGCAATGAATGTGCTTTTCTTCACCGCTTTTGTGCTTTTATTGCTCA
>JBIKZR010000258.1:0-3724 GCA_044354635.1 Crocinitomicaceae bacterium
AAACATATTCTTGGAACAATTCTATAATAGATGGCTTGTCAGTAGTTTTAACAAGTTCAGCCACGTTTGAGTTGGTTGGAATTGACGCAAATGGTTGTTCTAATACAGATAGCGTTGCAGTAGTTGTTAATCCACTTCCGGACATTTCTTTAGGCTCTGACACGTCGGTTTGTGTTTATAATGCGCCTATTAATTTGAATGTGCCGGGAATTTATTCGGTTTACAACTGGAATACTGGTGAAACTACTTCCTCGATTCAAGTAGACCAATCTGGTACTTATGTTGTTTCTGTTACTTCGGAAAGTGGTTGTTCTGATTCAGATACAATCGTAGTAATTATTGATCCATGTTTAGGAATAAACGAGCTAACTTCGGAGATGAGATTGTATCCGAATCCTACAAATGGAATATTCTTTATAATTTTTGGAAAAGTATTAAATATGGGTGAGATTCAATTGAAGGATGGTGAAGGAAGATTACTACAAAAACTTTCTGTTGAAGGAGAGGATACTTTTATGATGGATCTAACATCTTTTTCTAGAGGGATGTATTGGGTAACTTTTATAAATGAAAATTCCACTCAACAGATGAGAATAATTAAAGACTAGTCTTTTGAAGTAAACGATTTGGTTTAATTAAAACAAAAATAAATAATTCTATATCCCAATAATCAGTTGATTATTGGGATATTTGTTTTTAAGGTTTTCTTGTTTAATTTCCTAAATTTATTAATACCGATTCGCCTTCTTTTGTTACGTTGACCAATCCTTGTTTTGTCAAAACTTTTATACTGATATCCCATTGTTTTCCGCTCAATCCGGCCCGAACTTTTAACGTGCTCAGTTCAATTGGAGCGTCTTTTTCAACCATTTCTAGAATCATTTTCTCATTATCGCTCAATTCGAGTTTATGTCCCTTTACTTCAGGGCGCATTTGTGGGAAAAATAATACTTCCTGTATCGATGAATTGTTTGTCAATAACATTACCAAACGGTCAATACCAATTCCCATTCCTGATGTTGGCGGCATTCCGTATTCTAGGGAACGCAAGAAATCCTGGTCGATAAACATTGCTTCGTCATCGCCTTTTTCAGACAATCGCATTTGTTCCTCGAAACGCTCGCGTTGGTCAATTGGATCATTCAGCTCCGAATATGCATTGGCAATTTCTTTCCCATTGATCATTAATTCAAAACGCTCTGTCAATTCAGGATCTTCTCTGTGGCGCTTGCACAACGGCGACATTTCAATCGGATAATCTGTAATAAATGTTGGCTGAATGTAATTCCCTTCGCATTTTTCCCCAAATAGTTCATCGATTAATTTGCCTTTCCCCATCGTTGGATCCGTTTCGATACCAAGTGATTTGCACGCTCCATGCAATTCATCCTCGGATTTTCCCTGAATATCAAATCCCGTGAAATGTAAAATTGCGTCGCGCATTGTTACCCGAGCAAATGGAGCTTTCAAGGAAATAGTTGTTTCACCAACCGTGATTTCAGTTGTACCACACACCTCCATCGCAACGCGTTCAATCATTTTTTCGGTGAAATCCATCATCCAATTGTAATCTTTGTAAGCAACATAGATTTCCATTACTGTAAATTCTGGATTGTGCGTGCGGTCCATTCCTTCATTTCGGAAATCTTTCGCAAACTCGTAAACACCTTCAAATCCTCCAACAATTAATCTTTTCAGATACAATTCATTGGCAACACGCAAATACAATGGAATATCCAACGCATTGTGGTGCGTCATGAATGGTCGTGCAGTTGCTCCGCCAGGAATTGGCTGTAATATGGGTGTTTCAACTTCCAAATATCCTTTTTCATTGAAAAATTGACGCATGGAATTCATCGCTTTCGAGCGTTTGATAAACGTTTCTTTTACGTGCGCATTCACTACCAAATCGACATACCGTTGGCGGTAGCGCAATTCCGGATCGGTAAACGCATCGTGTACTTTTCCATCTGCATCCGTTTTTGGCAATGGCAATGGCTTCAACGATTTACTTAACAAAGTAAATTCTTTAACGTGAACGGAAATTTCGCCAACTTGCGTTTTGAAAACCGTTCCTTTAACCCCGATAAAATCGCCTAGATCCAATAATTTTTTGAAAACTTCATTGTATAGCGACTTTTCTTCTCCTGGACAAATTTCATCCCGGTTGATATATACTTGAATTCTTCCTGTAGAATCTAAAATCTCCGCAAAAGAAGCTTTTCCCATGACACGTTGACTCATCAGACGGCCAGCCAAAACAACCTGTTTACCTTCTTCAAAATTCTCCTTTATGCCAGTAGCATAATCGGTTACAGGATACAAAGCAGCTGGATAAGGATCAATTCCCATCTCACGCAGTTTGTGCAAAGATTCTCTTCGCTGTAATTCTTGATCAGAAAGTTCAAAAACGCTCATTTCAGTATAATTAAGCGACAAAGGTACTGAACAATTCGCAAATTTTTAGTGAGAATCCGGAATTTGGGATCTAGAAATCGCTCGCAAGTCCAAAACTTTCCAAAAAAAGACGCGCCTCGTTCTCTGTACTTTCCTGTTTCTTCTATCTTTGACACATGGAATTTGAAACATATCACACATTAAAATCGCTGCATATCATTTTTATGGTGAGCTGGTTTGCCGGTTTATTCTACATCGTCCGGTTGTTTATTTACCATACGGAAGCGCAAAACAAAACAGAATTAGAACGCACCATTCTATCCACACAATTTGTAGAGATGGAGAAAAAACTCTGGTGGATTATCACAACTCCTGCAATGGTGTTGACTTTGGTTTTTGGAATTTGGATGCTTTTCGCCAATAGTGGACTACTAAAACTGCCATGGATGCATTTGAAACTTTCCTTTGTTGCTTTGCTACTGGTTTACCATTTTGTGTGTCAAAAGATACTTTTCGATATGAAAAAAGGAATTTTTAACTGGAAATCAAATGGTTTGCGCATTTGGAATGAAGTGGCAACATTGGCGTTAGTTGCAATTGTTTTTTTAGTCGAAATGCAAGGTTCTTTTAATTGGATCAAAGGAACAATTGGCTTTTTTGCAGTTGCAGTTGCATTAATGGTTGCAATTAAAATCTATAAACGAATTAGAAAGTAAGCACTTTTTTATTGTTCATCCACCGCTAAAATTAGGAGTCAACATGCCATACGAACAACTTTCAAAGAAATTGGGAAATGTAAACTGGAGAGCCGTTTTCTCGAAGTACGACTTGAATTTTTTAGTTTTATTTTATGGGATTTCTATTTTGTTCTATTCTTCGATTATGAACGAAGGCCCATTAAATACGCATGTTTGGCGACAAGCAGATTGCTTATCCATTACAAAAAAATACTACGATGGTGCACCATTTCTAGAGCCACAAATGCATTTACTTTTTGGAGATGAAAAAACAAGTGGACGCTCTGCAGGTGAATTTCCAATTTTATACTATTCTGTTGCACAAATTTGGAAGATTTTTGGTGTTTCTTATTTTGCATTCCGACTGTTTTATTTTAGTATCTTATTTTTTGGGATTTTCGCCTTTTACAAAAGTTTGCGTATCGTCTTTGAGAATGAATTTTGGGCAATTATTCTAAGTTTACTCCTCTTTTCATCGCCAGTTTTAGCAGTTTATGGTATAAGTTTTTTAACCGATGGCCCAGCTTTTTCGTTTAATCTCATCGCCTTGTATTTTCTTACACGATTTGCACAAAAATACAAGTCGTCTT
>JBIKZR010000259.1:0-3717 GCA_044354635.1 Crocinitomicaceae bacterium
ATGCACAAGCAGCTGGCGTACCAATGGTATTCGCCATAAATAAAATTGATAAACCTGGCGCAAATCCAGATAAAATCCGCGAACAACTTTCCCAAATGAATATCTTGGTGGAAGATTGGGGAGGAAAGTACCAAGTGCAAGAGATTTCCGCGAAGCAGAATCTGAATATCGATGCCTTATTGGAAAAAGTATTATTGGAAGCAGAAATGCTTACTTTGAAAGCAAATCCAGACAAAAATGCATTGGGAACGGTAATCGAATCTTCTTTGGATAAAGGAAAAGGGTACGTTACAAATATGCTTGTAGAATCTGGGACACTTAAAGTTGGAGATATCGTACTGGTTGGTAGAAATTATGGTCGTGTTCGTGCAATGCACGATGAACATGGCGTTATTCTGAAAACGGCTGGGCCTTCCCAACCATTATCGATTCTTGGAATCAATGGCGCACCAAGCGCTGGAGATAAATTCCACGTAATGGATGATGAAAAAGAAGCGAAAACAATTGCGTCTAAACGAGAGCAATTATACCGTGAGCAAGGTTTGCGCACAACGAAACACATTACATTGGATGAAATTGGTCGTCGATTGGCGATTGGTGATTTCAAAGAATTGAATATTATTGTGAAAGGTGACGTGGATGGTTCGATTGAAGCATTATCGGATTCCTTGTTGAATTTGTCCACACAAGAAATTCAAGTGAATATTGTCCACAAAGGAGTTGGAGCAATTTCTGAAGCAGATGTCAACTTGGCTTCCGCATCGGATGCGATAATTATTGGATTCCAAGTTCGACCATCTTTGGCAGCACGTAAATTAGCAGAAACAGAACAGATTGATATCCGTTTATATTCTGTTATCTACAAAGCTATCGAAGAAATCAAAGCTGCAATGGAAGGAATGCTTTCTCCGGATATTGAAGAGAAAGTGCTTGGAACGGCAGAAGTACGCGAAACATTCGAGATTACAAAAGTTGGAACCATTGCAGGTTGCTACGTAACGGATGGTTTAATCAAGCGTTCTTCCAAAATTCGTTTGATCCGAGATGGTATCGTTATTCATACGGGAATATTGGGTTCATTGAAGCGTTTCAAAGACGATGTGCGTGAAGTTAAAAACAACTACGAATGTGGTTTGAACATCGATAAATTCGACGATCTGAAAATTGGCGATGTTATCGAAGCGTTTGAAGAAGTGGAAGTTGCAAGAAAATTGTAATATAAAATTAAATTCAATTCAAAATGCCTCCGGAATTCCAGAGGCATTTTTTGTTTATTTAACACAAAGCATACTTTTACAATTCTATTTTAATTAGAAATCCGTAACTTTGTCTGAATTTAAAGAATAAATTATGGTACAACATACAATCACAGCGGCTTTCGGACCAATGCAATTAGTTGCAGTTTTAGCAGTAGCACTTTTACTTTTTGGAGGCAAGAAAATTCCTGAACTTATGAAAGGTTTAGGGCAAGGCATTAAAGAATTTAAAGATGCTTCTAAAACGGAAGAAACGAAGGACGAGAAACTGCCTACAGAAGAAAAAAAATAGTCAATCCCCAGATTAATGTATAAAAATTTTGCTGAAGTAAAGAGCGCCCTCGCTTCAGGTGTCTCGGTTTTGAATATTGTAGAAGGCTATTTAACGGCCATTGAACAGCATTCGGATTTGAATGCCTTTTTAGAGGTGTTCGAAGATTCAGCAAAAAATCAAGCGGCAATAATCGACGAAAAAATAAAAAGCGGAAAGGCTGGTAAACTTGCTGGAATGGTTATTGGCTTAAAAGACAATTTCTGTTACAAAGGACACAAAGTTTCTGCCGCATCTAAAATCTTGGAAGGGTTTGAATCCTTGTATACAGCAACAGCTGTGCAGCGATTACTAGACGAAGATGCCGTAATTATTGGAAGATTAAATTGCGATGAGTTTGCAATGGGAAGTTCCAATGAAAATTCTGCATTCGGCGCTGTAAAAAATAATCTTAATAAAAATTTAGTTCCTGGCGGTTCATCCGGTGGATCTGCTGTTGCTGTTTCCGCTGGAATGTGCACCGCAGCGCTTGGAAGCGATACAGGAGGTTCTATTCGCCAACCGGCTTCTTTCACTGGAACGTATGGTTTAAAGCCGACGTACGGAAGAATTAGCCGCTACGGATTAATTGCATATGCTTCCTCCTTCGATCAAATAGGACCTTTCACCAATACTTTGGAAGATAGCGCCCTGCTTTTGGAAATAATGGCAGGTGAAGATGAGTTTGACGGAACAGTGTCGAGCAAAAAAGTAGATAATTACACTCATTTTGAACCGATATCCAAGGTGAAAATTGCTGTAATTAAAGAAAGTTTTGAAACAGAAGGAATTGACCCGGAAGTTGCAGCGAAAATGGAAGAATTGATTGCAACGCTGCAAAAAGAAGGTCACTTGGTTGAAAAAGTTTCTTTCCCATATTTGGACTACATGGTTCCAACGTATTATGTTTTGACAACCGCCGAGGCATCCTCCAATTTGTCTCGATTCGATGGCGTACATTTCGGCTACAGAAGTTCGGTGGCAAAAGGCGTGGAGGATACCTATAAAAAATCGCGTTCGGAAGGTTTTGGACCGGAAGTACAGCGCAGAATAATGGCCGGAACATTTGTTCTTTCCAACGAATATTACGATGCGTATTATACAAAAGGTCAAAAAGTTCGCCGCGTTCTCAAAGACAAAACCGATGAGATATTTAGTGCGTACGATTTCATATTACTTCCTACAACTCCGGCGACAGCCTTTGAATTAAATGCAGTAAAAGATCCAATTCAAATGTATTTGCAGGATATTTTTACAGTTCACGCTAATCTTACAGGTAATCCCGCAATATCGTTGCCCTTGGGTAATCATTCAAATGGCATGCCATTTGGAATTCAAGTGATGGGGAAGAATTTTGAAGAAAAAAACCTCTTTAATTTCTCTGCTTACCTCGAAAAAATAAATTAATTGCTTTGAAAATGATGAAAAATAGTATCTTGGTTTTCGTTCTTTTTGCATGCAGCGGTTTGTTGTTTGGTCAAACTCCTGCGCATTTAGTGAAACCTGGGGACACCTTGAATAAAGATGCTTTCATCAATACGGTTGAGCAAACTTTGCAGTTGTTTTTAGCGGATTACGTCAACCAGAACAACTACGATTCTATTATCAATGCATTGAATTATGAACCCGGAGCAACGCCTCAGTTTTCAGATGATATCTATTGCGCACGTTTGAAGAAAATGAATGAAATGAGCCCATTTCATTTGGATTGTAATACGGCAACGCTTTCCACAATTAAGTTTTTTGCACAAAATAGAAGAGGCTTCGCCCGAATAGTTTTAGGACGTTCCACGCTTTATTTTGACATGTTCGAAGAGAAACTGGCGGAATATGGACTTCCGGTAGAATTAAAATATTTATCGGTAATTGAAAGCGGGTTGCGACCACAAGTAAAATCGCGTGCTGGAGCGCTTGGTTTGTGGCAGTTTATGTACCGAACGGGCTTGTATTTTGGCTTGAAAGAAAATTCCTACATCGATGAACGTATGGATCCGCTTTTAGCAACGGATGCTGCATGTCGCTATTTGAAGCAATTGTATGGAATTTATGGCGATTGGAATTTAGCATTGGCGGCATACAACGCAGGACCTGGGAATGTGAATAAAGCAATTCGCCGTTCTGGAAATAAAACAACGTA
Organism: Crocinitomicaceae bacterium; assembly: GCA_044354635.1. GTDB lineage: Bacteria > Bacteroidota > Bacteroidia > Flavobacteriales_D > Crocinitomicaceae > M0103. The sequence continues at coordinate 3,704 of JBIKZR010000259.1, forward strand.
TTGGGAAGTGCGCC
>JBIKZR010000022.1:0-11420 GCA_044354635.1 Crocinitomicaceae bacterium
CCACAAGATTTTTTAATTGACGAATATTTCCAGGCCAACTGTAATTATTAACAAGCTGCACCGCGTCTTCTGATAAACGAACTGCTGGCATTCTATATTTGTCTGCAAAATCACTTGCGAATTTTCGAAACAACAAGTAAATATCTTCTTTTCTACTGCGTAGGGAAGGCAAGGGAATTGGAACGGTACTCAAACGGTAAAAAAGGTCTTCTCTAAATTTACCAGATGTTATTGCTTTCTGCATGTTTTCATTTGTCGCAGCAACAACCCGAACATTGGTTTTGATTACTTTGGAGGATCCAACTCGAATAAATTCTCCTGTTTCCAATACGCGTAGTAATCGCACTTGGGTCTGCATCGGTAGTTCAGCAACTTCATCCAAAAAAATCGTTCCGCCATTGGCAACTTCAAAATAACCTTGTCTGCTGCCATGTGCGCCGGTGAAAGATCCTTTTTCGTGTCCAAATAATTCAGAATCTATCGTTCCTTCTGGAATTGCACCACAATTTACAGCAATATATTCTCCATGTTTTCTGGAACTCAAATGGTGAATAACCTGGGGAATTATTTCTTTTCCTGTTCCGCTTTCTCCTGTTACAAGCACGGAAATATCGGTTGGTGCCACCTGGATTGCAACCTCCAAGGCTCTATTCAGCAGCGGAGCATTGCCAATTATTCCAAATCGTTGTTTTACTTGTTGAAGGTTCATGCTAGTTTTTTTCCACTGGTTTACATACTTCTATCACTTCACCCAATAAGGTTGCGGAGGTGCAATCGTTTATTTTTACAAGCACATAATTTCCTTTTTCGAAGTTCCCGATTGGAAACACAACCATCGCATTTCGCCCATTTCGTCCGCACATAAATTCTTGCGATTTCTTGGAAAATCCTTCAATCAGTACTTTATATATAATACCTACTTGCTTTTTGTTATTGATAAGCGAATGGGCGCGCTGTTTTTCAACTATTTCCGATAAACGTTTGCCTTTTATTTCCTCCGGAATATCGTCTGTAAATCGGCGTTCAGCCAAAGTTTTAGGGCGTTCCGAGTATTTATACATGTAGGCAAAATCGTATTCTACATAATCCATCAAGGTTAACGTTTCCGCATGTTCTTCGTCTGTTTCTTCGCAAAAACCGGTTATCACATCTGTTGAAATTCCACAATCAGGTACAATTTTTTTAATCGAATCGATACGATTCATATACCATTCTCTGGAATACCCTCGGTTCATGCGCTCTAAAACTTTCGAATTTCCAGATTGCACTGGCAAATGAATGTTAGAACAGATGTTTTCATATTTTGCCATAACATGCAGCACATCGTCGGTCATGTCTTTTGGATGGGATGTGGAGAATCGTACGCGTAAATCGGGAGAAACCAAAGCTACCATTTCCATTAATTGAGAAAAATTAGTTGTTGGAATCTCAGCATCTTTTATTTCTCCTTTACTTGTCAAATTCCAACGGTAACTATCCACATTTTGTCCTAGTAATGTGACTTCACGGTATCCCTTTGCGAAAAGATCTTTGCATTCTTCAAGAATTGTTTTTGGATCTCTGGATCGTTCTCGTCCACGGGTAAAAGGCACCACGCAAAAAGAACACATGTTATCGCATCCGCGCGTGATGGATACGAAACTGGAAACACCACCAAGATCTAATCGAACTGGTGAAATATCTGCGTAGGTCTCATCGCGTGATAGCAAAACATTCACTGCTTTTTGTCCCGTTCCAACTTCTTCTACCAAATTCAACAAATCGCGGTACGCATCCGGACCTGCAACTAGATCTACTAATTTTTCTTCTTCCAGCAGCGATTTTTTTAAACGCTCCGCCATGCAGCCTAAAATTCCTACAATTAATTCCGGCTTATCTTTCTTTTTTTGTTTTAAATCGCCTAACCTTGTTCGAACGCGTGTTTCTGCATTTTCTCGAATGGAACAGGTGTTAATTAAAATAACATCTGCTTCGTCCAAATTACGCGTAGTTGCATATCCGCCTTTTGCCATAATGGAAGCTACAACTTCGCTATCCGAAAAATTCATCGCACAGCCATAACTTTCCACATAAAGTTTCTTACCACCTAAATTTGCTACTGTTTCGATTACAGTTGCTTCTCCCTGCCTGTTTTCGTCAATTACTTTTGTGCTTTCAATATGCATAATGCGGTATGTTCAATTTCAAAAATGTAAACAAAAGTAACCAAAAAAGAGTAGTGTGTCAAAATGGCAGTTTTAAATTTTACCAATTTTTCTTAATTTCCAACACATCTCAATTACCTCAAATGCAGAATAGAATTACAATAGTTTGTTCCGTATTTTGATCTATTTTAGTTAAATTAAGGTTTAGAAGATTTTTTCATTTGTAAATTGAATTGAAATAAACTTACTTTTGCAACTTAATTTTTTGTTGAAGTTACGAAATCAAAAATCAATGGCTAAAAATCTCGTTATAGTTGAGTCACCTGCAAAGGCAAAAACAATTGAAGGATATCTTGGAAAAGACTTTGTTGTGAAATCTAGTTTTGGTCACGTTCGTGATTTGGCAAAAAAAGGACTAGCTATCGATATTGAGAACGACTTTAATCCGCAATACGAAGTTTCCCCAGATAAGAAACAAATTGTTGCAGAATTAAAAAAACTTGCAAAGGAGGCCGAAACGGTATGGCTTGCAACGGACGAGGACCGCGAAGGAGAAGCGATTTCTTGGCACTTGTTCGAAACGTTGAATCTGGAAAAAAAAGATACCAAACGAATCACCTTCAACGAAATTACCAAACCGGCAATTCTGAAAGCGATTGAAAAACCGCGAAAAATCAATAAAGAACTGGTGGATGCGCAGCAGGCTAGACGTGTATTGGACAGAATTGTAGGCTTTGAGTTGTCGCCGGTACTTTGGAAAAAAGTGAGACCAAGTTTGTCTGCCGGACGCGTGCAATCTGTTGCTGTGCGTTTGATTGTCGACAGAGAAAGAGAAATTGACAAGCACAATTCAGAGAGTTTTTACCGCGTAAATGCACTGTTCACAGCTGCTAACGGGAAAATTAAAGCAGAACTATCCAAGCAATTAACATCGGAGCAGCAAGCAATTGATTTGTTGAATGCGTGTAAAGGTGCTGCATTCACTATTGAAGACGTTCAGCAAAAACCGGCAACCAAAACGCCTTCTGCACCATTCACAACTTCAACGTTGCAGCAGGAAGCGAGTTTGAAACTTGGATTTTCCGTTTCTAGAACCATGTCTGTTGCACAAAGATTATACGAAGCAGGACGAATTACTTATATGCGAACTGATTCTGTTAATCTTTCCGATACAGCACTAAATGGTGCTAAGGACGAGATTCAGCGTGCGTATGGAAACGAATATTCGAATCCTACAAAATATAAAACAAAGAACACCAACGCACAAGAAGCCCACGAAGCAATTCGTCCAACCGATTTTGGTGTGCACTCTATAACTGGTGAGCGCGAAGAGGAACGTTTATACGATTTAATTTGGAAGCGCTCGATTGCATCTCAAATGGCGCAAGCAAAGCTAGAACGAACAACCATTAAAATTTCTACTCCTGCAATTACAGAGGTTTTTAATGCAAAAGGGGAAGTGATCAAGTTTGACGGTTTTCTGCGTGTTTACATGGAATCAGACGTTGAACAGGAAGAAGAGGAAGACGACGAGGAACAAACAGAAGGTTTATTGCCAAGCGTAAAACCAGGTGAACAAGTCAAAAACGAGGAAATTATTGCTTTGGAAAGATTCTCAAGAGCGCCAGCGCGATACGTAGAGGCTTCACTTGTGAAAAAAATGGAAGAACTGGGAATTGGACGTCCTTCAACTTACGCACCAACGATTTCAACTATTCAAAAAAGAGGATATGTCGAAAAACAGGAGCGAGAAGGAGCAGAGAGAAAATACCAGGTTAAAAAATTAAAAAACAATCAGTTAGCTGAGGAAGAACGAACCGAAATAACTGGTAAAGAGAAAAATAAATTATCTCCAACAGATATAGGTATTGTGGTAACCGATTTCTTGAAAGAACATTTTGAGCGGATAATGGATTACAATTTTACAGCTAAAGTAGAGGAGGAGTTCGACGAAATCGCGAAAGGACTTGTTCAATGGACAGATATGCTGCACAAATTCTATGATCCATTCCATAAAAACGTTACCGAAACATTGGAGCATTCTGAAAGAGCAACTGGTGAAAGAGAATTAGGCATGCATCCGGTAAGTGGAAAGAAAATAATTGCGCGAATTGGTCGCTTTGGACCAATGGTTCAAATTGGTGATGAACAAGTAGATGGCGAGAAACCACAATTTGCTTCTTTGCAGAAAGAGCAGTCAATTGGAACAATAACCTTAGAGCAAGCGTTGGAATTGTTCAAATTACCTAGAACTCTTGGTGAATTCGAAGATTTGACGGTAAAAGCAAATCTTGGTCGTTTTGGACCTTACATTCAGCACGGAAAAATTTTCGCATCCATCCCAAAAGAGGAGAGTCCAATGTCAATTACCTTGGATAGAGCAATCGAAGTAATTTTGGAGAAACGGGAGGCGGATGCGAATAAATTGATAAAAGTTTTCCCTGAAAATGAAGAAGTTCAACTGCTAAATGGCCGTTGGGGAGCTTATCTGAAAATTGGAAAAGATAATTTCAAACTACCAAAAGGAACAGAAGCTGAAAAATTAACATTGGAAGAATGTCTGGTTATTGCTGAAAATCAACCAAGATCCAAAAAAGGTGGCGCAGCAAAGAAAGGTGTAGCTAAATCGTCAACGGTTAAAAAAACTGTTGCGAAGAAACCAGCAGCAAAAAAGCCCGCAGCTAAAAAACCAGCAGCTAAAAAAGTAGTAAAGAAAAAATAAAATTGTAATTTAAAATTTCAAAAAAGGTTAGCTATTAGTTAACCTTTTTTGTTTTCTAAACTTTCTAATTAATGTTACGCATTTACATTTCCTAAACGGTAGGAATTCCTTTTTTGTGAGCTCCAGGATCTTTTTAACAATAAATAATGGGCAAAACGATCATCTTTTAAACATTGCACTCTTTAATACTTTCAAGCGCCTTTAAACCGTTGTCTTTTTATTTCATTTAGCTTTGAAAAAAATACAGAATGAAGGATATTTCCATTTATTTTAAACCTGTTGATCAGGATGAATCTTATTCAGACCAGCAAGTTGGGTTTAATATTAACATACACAAGGATAATTTTCCTGAAATTAGTTCAGGAGGAATTGCTTTGTTTTATGTGCCTGAATTTAGAGGGGAAAAACACTTAAACCCAAATCGAAATGCGGCGTCTTTCAGAAGTTTTTTTTACCAATTAAACCTCGGGATTGATTGGAAAATGCCTCTGTATGATTTAGGTGATATTTTGCCTGGAAATGAGTTGAATGACACCTATTTTGCAGTTAGTCAGGTTGTTGCGGAATTGGTCAAGCGGAAAGTAATTCCAGTCATTGTTGGCGGAAGTCAAGATTTAACACTTGCTGTTTACAAAGGTTACGAACAGCTGGAGCAAATGGTGAACCTGTGTTCTATCGACTATAAATTAGACCTTGGAAATCCCGAAGATCCTATTTCGTCCGATGGATTTTTAAGCCATCTTCTGCTCCAAAGACCTTGCTATTTATTCAACCATTCCAATATTGGACTGCAAGCACCATTCGCATCTAAATCAGAATTGGATCTTTTTGATAAATTGTACTTTGACATGTGCAGATTGGGAGAATTTAACGCGGATTTCAAAAAAGCAGAGCCTTTGTTGCGCAATTCTGACATTCTGAGCATTGATTTTAAAAGTATTCGTGCCTCTGAATTAAGACAAGCAGAATACATGTATCCAAATGGATTTTATGCCGATCAAATTTGTCAAATTGCTAAATATGCCGGAATCAGCGATAAACTAACAAGTTTTGGGGTGTTTAATTACGATCCAGAAAGTATCCCGGGTAGTGTGTCCGCTATTCTTGCGCAAATAATCTGGTATTTTATAGATGGCGTTTCCCAAAGGAAAGGTGATTTTCCAATCGGTAGCAAAAGAGATTACATGAAATTCACCGTTCATTTGGACGATTTCAAAGACGAAGTAATTTTCTACAAAAGCAATAAATCCGATAGATGGTGGATGGAAGTACCTTACCCGCCTCAAAAAGGATTAAAATATGAACGCCACCATTTGGTTCCCTGCGACATGAATGACTACGAAAGGGCAATGAAAAATGAAATCCCTGATTTATGGTGGAAAACCTACCAAAAACTTGGATGAAAATAATCATAATCACAACTCCTTTAAAGTGTATTAGTTAGCTGTTAAAACTATCTTAATATTTCGTTTATATTCCGTTGCAATTAAAAAAAATTTCATTTGTAAATAAAAATAATTATTTTAGTCGCCAATTGAAGAGGTTTTAAATGACCATTTCAACCATTAACATCAAGTGAAAAGGAGCTGTATGAAGAAAAAAATTATTCTCTTAACGTCATTTTTATCCCTTGCTACTGGCGCTATCGTTGCGCAACAGGATAAATTGCTCACGCATTTTATTTACGATAAAATGAGTATTAATCCAGGCGAAACAGGTTTGGACGATGGAATTTGTGCTACCACGATTTACCGTAATCAATGGGATAAAGTTAACGGCGCACCTAATTCCGCAGTTCTAAATGTGGAAGCAAATGCTAAACGGTTCGGCGGATTTGGACTTTCGTTTTTTCACGATGCAATCGGATTTAACCGACAAAATAATGTTTTGTTGAATTATTCATACCCTTTAACAGTGGGTAATGCTGGTATTCTAGGTATTGGTATTGGAGTTGGTATCGTGAATTTTGGAATGTCGCCAGTTTGGGTTCCACCAACAACTTTAGTCGATCCAACGCTTCCAGCTTCTTTTTCTGCGACAAATTTGGATTTAAATTTTGGTTTATACTGGAAAGGTAAGTCCGATTACTATGTTGGTCTTTCTTCTACACATTTGAATGAATCTTTGTTGAAGCAAACCGTAGGGACAATTGACCAAACGTATCAGACTGCAAGACACTACTATATAATGGGTGGAAAAAAATTCCTTGACGTAGCAGGAGGCGATATTGACGCTCAAATTTTAATGCGCACGGATTTAGTGAAATTTTCTGCAGATATAAATGTTCGCTATATGTGGAGAGACATGGCATATGGTGGATTAACCTATAGAACAATAGATGCTGTCGGTTTGATGATTGGTGGAAAGCCATTTCAAGGAATCGATATGACTGTTGGTTATTCCTACGATGTTACAACGAACAAGCTTGCTAGTGTTTCAAGAGGTTCACACGAGATTCTTTTAAAATACTGTTATTACATACCATTACCACCTATTACGAGGTCAAATCACCCAAGATGGTTGTAATATTGAAAAAAAATACGAATATTTGTAACCATTTTTGAGCAGTATCCGTTATATCTCAAAATAGATTTCCTGTAGATTGTTAAAATTGATATCTGGAAGTAGATAAAATAAAGTAGAATGAAAAAACTTTTGTTAATAGGTTTATTAGGTGTAGTACTTGCTTCTTGTAGCACAAGAACAGGACATCTAACAGGTGCGATGGGAAGACCATTGTATAATCCTGAGATCCCTTTGGGGATGGTATACGTGCCTTCAGGTTCCTACCAGATGGGTGAGAACGACCAGGATGTTCCGTTTTTGCACCAAACGCGTGCGAAAACTGTTTCCGTGCAGGCATTCTACATGGATCAAACGGAAATATCTAACAACGAATACCGTCAATTTGTGGAATGGGTGCGCGATTCTATCGCTCGTGAAACATTGTATTTAAATCCATCGGATAGAACAAGTGGATACGACAATGAGGATTGGGCAGATGAAGATGCTGAGCGTTTTATCAACTATGAAGAAAGATATTTAGACGAAGGTGCAATGGAATACGTTGAATACGATCCATCTGACCGTGAATTAAACCGTTCCGTTTTCAACCTGAACTGGGATCGTCAATTGGATTATTCAGACCCTGCAGTTGTTCCAATTCTTGCAGACATGTATTATATTCAACCAGAAAGATTCTACAAAAGAAGAGAAATTGATGTTCGTAAGTTGATGTTCCGTTATTTCTGGATCGATTACCGTGAAGCGGCGAAACGTGGTAGAATAGACATCAAACAAAACGGTTTCGATGCATCGACAGGTGTGCAAGACCCAGGAAGTAAGGCAAATGAAGATCACCGTTCGCTGCAAACTCCTCCACATCCATTTACTGGAGATCCGCAAGGACAAGATAAGGATTTGGGTTATTTCAATAAGAAAGGACAAAATAATGCAATCAGAGGACACGATAATCGCGGACGTTTTGTTATCGACGAGATTATTAATGTTTATCCAGACACATTATGTTGGGTAAGAGATTTTACATACTCTTTCCATGATCCAATGACAAACATGTATTTTTGGCATCCAGCGTATGACAATTATCCAATTGTTGGTGTAACGTGGTTTCAAGCAAAAGCTTTTTCTGTTTGGAGAACGCAATTGTTGAATAATTGGTTGGTTGCAATGGGAGATATTTTTGTGAATGATTTCCGTTTGCCTTCAGAAGCAGAATGGGAAAGAGCATCTAGAGGTGACTTAAGCATGTCTCAGTATCCTTGGGGTGGACCATACATTCGAAATGAAGCTGGTTGTTTCCTTGGTAACTTTAAACCAATGCGAGGACGTTATTTCGAAGATGGTGGTTTCCATACGGTGAAAGTATTCTCTTACAATCCAAATGGATGGGGATTATACTGTATGGCTGGAAACGTTGCAGAATGGTGCGAAACTGCTTTCGATGAATCCATGTACGAATTCTCACACGATTTAAATACAGATTACAGATACGATGCAATGGACTGGGATCCACCTTCGATGAAGAGAAAAGTTTTACGTGGAGGTTCTTGGAAAGATGTTGGATACTATTTACAAAATGCAACGCGTACTTTTGAATACCAAGACACTGCAAAATCTTATATTGGTTACCGAAATGTGATGACGCACCTGGGAAGAGGTGGTAAAGACTTCACAAGAGAAGGTGGCGAAGAAATTCGAAGCGATATTCAACTTCGTTAAGAATACAACACAACAAACAAAAAAGTAGTAAATTTTAAACCCTAAAAAAAGGAAAACTATGAAACCAGGAAGTAAAGGATGGAAAGTATTTATGTCGAAGTTGTACGGTTTTGGTGCAGCAATCGTTATTATTGGAGCAATGTTTAAAATTCAGCACTGGCCAGGTGCATCCCCAATGTTGGTAGTTGGTCTGAGCGTTGAAGCACTTATTTTCGCATTCTCCGCATTTGAACCACTACACGAAGATCCAAACTGGGAGCTTGTTTATCCTGAATTAGCAGTTGGACATTCAGATGATTTAGATCACGCTGCAATTTCAAAAGGAAAAGGAAAAGGCATCACAGATCAATTGGACAAAATGCTGGAAGAGGCTAAAATTGATAGTCAACTTTTAGAACGTTTAGGCGATGGAATGAGAGCGCTAGGAGAAAATGCAGCACAATTAAAAGGTGTTACTTCTGCAGCAGCAGCAACGGATTCTTACGTTTCTAGTTTACAAGCAGCTTCGGATAAAGTTTCTTCTTTGTCTGATGCATACGAAAGAGCTTCTGTTTCTATTTCTGGAATGACTTCAAATGCGCAAGAAGGTGAATCTTTCGGAGAACAAATGCAAAAAGTTTCCAAGAATCTTGCTGCTTTAAATAATGTATATGAATTGCAATTGAAAGGTTCTGCTGCTCACCTTGAGTCTACAGAGAAATTCCAATCTCAAGTTACAGAGATGATGTCTAATCTTGCTGCTTCTACCGAAGACACTAAAATGTACAAAGAGAACATGGCAATGTTATCCAAGAATTTAACTGACTTAAACAACGTTTACGGAAATATGTTAAAAGCTATGACAATAACTAAAGCATAATCGTAGGATTATCTTTTAGTGTATTGGAATTGAACATTAATTTATTGTAATCAATAATATTTAATTAATCATGGCAGGAGGAAAAGAAACCCCTAGACAAAAGATGATCGGTATGATGTACTTAGTACTTACCGCACTTTTGGCTCTTAACGTATCAAAGTCTATTCTTGACGCATTCGTTGCGATAGAAGAAAACATCCAGATCTCGAATGAAAATGAATTCACGCGTGGTCAGGAGAAATATTTAGCATTGAAAGAAGTTTCTGAAGATAAATCTCAGAAAGATGTTCAAGTCAAAGCGCTAAAATTAATGAAGACCGTATCGCAGATTGATAAAATGACTGCACAGCGTATCAAATATATCGATGACTTAAAACTTGAAATATTAGATGCTTGTGGGGAAGAAATCAAAACAACCGGTACCAAGGAAAGTATCATATTTAAAGCCTACGATACCAAAGAACCATTGAAACCAATTCGTATGAAATTGGAGCACGTTCAAGGTATGGATAAATACGATGAAGCGATGCACATTATTATTGGTGAGGATATTACTAAACCAACTGGTAAAGGCGTTGAATTGTGGAAAACGTATAACAGCTATAGAAAAGAACTTACAGAATTAATCGCAAGTTCTGTTATTGTTGAGAAAGGAAAACCTGCATTTAAATTTAATGCCCCTGAAATCAATAAATTTTCCGACATGTTGGATTTATCCAAGCAAGTAGATAAAGCAATTGAAAGTTCAAAAGTGGCACAAGACGATAAAGAATCGATTAAGAAAATTTATATTTCTTTGACGAAAAGCGAAAGAAGCGTTGTGCACGATGTGCCAAATGTTCATTGGATAGGAAAAACTTTTGACCATTCTCCAATTGTAGCTGCTCTAGCTTCCTTATCCTCTATGCAAAAGGAGATATTAACTGCTCGTGCAGATGCTGTTTCAATTATTAGAGCGCGTGTTGGTGGAGGAGAATATTCTTTCAACAAAATTATGGCTCTTGCTTATGGTCCTGAATTGGCTAATACAGGTGATGAAGTGAAAATTGAAGTATTAATGGCTGCTTTCGATAGCGATAAGCAACCGGAGGTTACCTATGCTGGAAAAGTCGTAACAGATGTTAAGGATGGTAAAGGTGTAATTACTACTAAAGCTTCAGGTGGAAGTGAAATGGTATTAAATGGTTTTATTACTATCAAGAATAAATCTGGAATGCCAAAGACAGAACCTTGGTCAAAAACAATCAAAATAATGAAGCCGCAAGGAAATGCATCACTTCCTGAAATGAATGTGTTGTACCGTGATTATGACAATAAATTGTTAGCTGTAGCATCTGGTTATGAAAAAACAATTGTTACTATTTCAAATGGTGTTTCATTGAAGCCAGGAAGTTATGCGATTGATGGAAAACAGATAAATGGACACATTGTGCGTCCTTCTGGAGCCTCAAAAACG
>JBIKZR010000260.1:0-3694 GCA_044354635.1 Crocinitomicaceae bacterium
CACCTATAATAAGAATAGCATGGTATATTTTTGCGGCATTTCCACCAATTAGTACCACGAATGTTTTTTTGTTGGAATTTTTATCGTTCAAGCGATCGCGCATGTTGTTTAAATTGAGAACTGCAGTGCTCAAAAGTCCAATACATGTTGCCGGAAGAAGCAGATTCCATTCAATTGTTTTGGCAAAAAGCGGATAAACACCGAAAACACTGACATATCCGAAAAATAAAAACACTATTAAATCCCCAAAACCATTGTAACCGTATGCTTTTTTTCCAATTGTATACGTTATAGAAGCGATAATACTTGCGATAGCCAAACCAACATACAACCAAAGAATGGAAATAGGAAGATCTTGCGTTCCAATATAAATTAGACTTACAGCCGAAATAGCACTCAATAGAGCCGTAATTAAAATTGCAATTTTCATTTCGCGAGCCGAAATTACGCCAGACTGAACGGAACGAAGCGGCCCAACACGTTCAGAATTGTCTGTTCCTTTTAAACTATCACCAAGATCATTTGCGAAATTAGATAGAATCTGAAAAAGAATGGTAGTCAACATCGCAAGTGTGAAAATTTCTAAACTCCAATAGCCATTAAATTTTGCAATAAAAGAACCGAGAATTATACCAGAAAGGGAAAGCGGCAAGGTGCGCAGGCGCAAAGCTTTGATCCATGCTTGATTTTTTGTCATGGTACAAATGTAAGTGAAGAATTTTTAATATTTCCGATAGCACTAGCAATTCTGACTGTATCTTTACAATTTTTATAGGCAGTTATAATTTTTTCTCTAAATATTCTAGAACATATATTTCAATTATTATTGCTTTAACCTCCTGCTTTCAAGTAATCCATTTTTGGAACTTAAAACGGAAAGTATTCAATTCTTGCATTACAAAAGCATAAGTCTTGTCTTCAATTACTATCTTTGATCAAAATCTTTAAACAATGCGATTAATTTCTGCTTTAGAATTGCACCATGCAATGAAACAAGGACAGTCGTTCGAAATAATTGATATCCGTGAGCCGTACGAATATGCTGCAGCGAATATTGGTTCAACTCATATTCCAATGGGTGAGATTTGTAATCGAACAACGGAACTTCCAACCCAATCAAACATCGTTATTATGTGTCGATCCGGAAAAAGAGCCGAAGCAGTAGCAAATATTTTAATGACAGAATATTCTATCCCAAATGTATTTGTTTTGGATGGTGGAATTTTGTCTTGGAAAGAGCAAATTGATGCAACTTTAGACTTAGATTGATGGATGTTTTAAAATCAATACTAGACTTTTTTCTGCACCTGGATGATCATTTATTTACGATGATTCAAGATTATGGATTGTGGATTTATGCTATTTTGTTTCTGATAATTTTCGTAGAAACAGGTTTGGTGATAATGCCATTGCTTCCAGGCGACTCTCTATTGTTTGCAGCAGGAACCTTTTGTGCAGGCGTAACCAATGACCTTGGTGAAACAGCGGAACTAAACCTTTGGGTTGTTCTTGGATTATTAATCATTGCTGCCGTTTTAGGTGACGGGTTAAATTACTTTTTTGGTAAAACTATAGGGTTGAAGGTTTTGAAGTGGAAAATCAGTGGCCGACAAATCGTAAAGCAAAAATATATAGATCAGACCCATGCATTTTATGAAAAACATGGTTCAAAAACGATAATAATCGCTCGGTTTGTACCGATTGTTCGAACGTTCGCTCCATTTGTCGCTGGGATTGGAGAAATGAGTTACCGAAAATTTATTCAATTTAATATTATAGGGGGAATAAGTTGGGTTTTAGGACTTACGCTCTTGGGCTTTTTCTTCGGTAATTTGCCAATTATCCAAGAGAATTTTGAAACGGTAATTTTTGGAATTATTGCGCTTTCAATTTTACCGATGCTTTTTGAACTTATAAAAGCAAAACTGAATTCCAAAAAAGAGAAATGAAGATTTATGGACTTTTAGGCCAATCACTTGGGTATTCGTTTTCAAAATCTTTTTTTGAGGAATATTTCAAAAAGAATGCGATAGAAGCTCACTATTCAAATTTTGAGATACAAACTTTAGCTACTTTAGAAGAAGTTTTTCAAAAGAATCTTTCAGGATTGAACGTGACCATTCCTTATAAAGAAGCAATAATACCATTTTTGGATGAGCTATCACTTGAAGCAAAGGAAATAGGAGCTGTAAATGTAGTGAGATTTTTGAACGGTAAAAAAATTGGTTACAATACGGATGCCTATGGATTTCAGCAATCTATAAAGCCGTTTCTTACCAATAAACACGAGCGCGCTTTAATTTTAGGAACAGGTGGTGCCTCAAAAGCGGTTGCATATGTTTTTAAGTCTATTGGAATGGATGTAATTTATTGCTCCAGGAAACCCCAATCGGATAACGAATTCCCATACTCAGCAATTAATGAACATATGTTGAACGCTTGCAAAGTAATTGTGAACTCCACACCTTTAGGAACATTTCCAAACACGGAAGAAATAGTTGATTTTCCTTTTGAATGGTTAACTTCCGATCATTTGGTGGTTGATTTGATTTATAATCCATCAAAAACAAAATTCCTACGCAAAGCGGAAGAAAATGGTGCGGTTATATTAAATGGCGAGTCTATGCTCAAAGAACAGGCGCTTAAAGCTTGGCAAATCTGGAACAAGGAATAACCACTTATTCTAATAAATGAATTATGCCAAATGAACTTAAAGCATATATCGCAAAAGGGGAATCCGTTCGACAAATTTTTCTTCCAAAAACGGAAAGTAAAAATGAAATTGCACAATTGTTGGTTGCTTTTGCCAATTCAGAAGGTGGCAGTTTATGGATTGGTTTGAAAAAAAACGGCAAAATAATTGGCTGTGATCCAAATGAGGAATTACTCAAACTGCAGGAATCAGCAAAATCATTCTGTATGCCTGAAATAAAATTCACCTCAAAAATTTGGAAAGAAGGTTTTAGGTTAGTTTTGGAAATTAAGGTAAGCGAAGCAGCTACTAAACCATATAAGTCAAAAGATAGCTTGGGGAAATGGCTTCCTTATATACGTGTTCAGAAGGAAGTTTTGCTAGCGAATAAAATTCTAGTTGGATTTTGGGCGCTAAAAAAGAATCCAGTTGCAAAACCAACGCACCCTCAGATTGAATTAACATCGCTTTTCCAGCTTATAGAAGAGGAACAAATTGTTACACTTAGTAAATTATATAGACTTTCAGATATCCCACTTAAAGAGGTAGATAGATTTCTAACCTTATTAATTAGTTGGGAAATGGTTGATATGGTAATGAATTCAGATACTACCCAATATCAAATCCGTAAATAATACGCTGATTTTTAATGAGAAATGGAATCTTTTAAAAACATAAACTTTCTTAAAAAATTATAAAATACAACAAATTCCATTTTAAAGTGTTACATTTAAAAATATTTTAAAATTAGTACAATAATAATGGGAAGACCAGCTACAAGACCGGCAAGATTGCGAAATGGGTTTTACATTGAGGTAAAAACTCAAGGCAGTAGTGCCATTTTGGTGAGACGTGATACGAAAGAACAAATGTTCATGGCCGCAGAAGATTATGCAAGAACCAAAAATGTCACAATTCGTGGAGAAATGCGAAATGACAAATGGATAGAGTGTTAAATTACTAAGGTCTTCGAAAGAAGGCCTTTTTTTTTGGCTAATTTTT
>JBIKZR010000262.1:0-3692 GCA_044354635.1 Crocinitomicaceae bacterium
GAAATTTTGCGATGGTCCTATTTTACCTTTTATTTTTATTTTTAGAAGAAATGGCATTTAAAAATAAGTTACTTCTGCTATTTTCAAAACCGGAAGAATTAAAAGAAACCAAGCTGATGTTGCGAAATATTGAGAATTCGATTACACACTACATCGGACTAAAAACCTTCGTTAGCTTCCTCACTGCGATAATAAGCTTTTTGGCATTCTCATACTTTGGCCTAGATTCACCGGTTTTATGGGCGTTTTTTGTCTTTATCTTGAATTTTATTCCAATAATCGGATCGTTGGTTGGAGTTTTATTACCAAGTCTTTTTGCAATGATTCAATTTGGAGAAATAAATGCGCCAATCGCATTATTGGTGTTTTTATCGGTGATACAATTGCTGATTGACAATGTTGTGGAACCGAAAATTATGGGAGGCTCATTGAATATTAGTCCGCTCGTTGCGCTCTTTTCACTCTCGTTTTGGGGAGCAATTTGGGGAGCAACTGGAATGCTTTTGAGTGTGCCGATTACGGTAATTTTGATTATCCTTTTGGCACACTTTCCGAGAACTAAAAAAATTGCAATACTATTATCGAATAACGGAAAAGTTTAAAAAAACGGATGATATATTAACTACGCTTCGACTAGAAATCATTGAAACAATTGTTTTAATTGTCGCTATTATTGGTGTAAAACTAGCTACAACAAAAGCGATCAAGCGTATTCTAACTAGTTTGGAATTTGATTTGCAACGCAAACGAATTTCTCAAAAAATAGTTAACTTATTTATCCTATTGGTTGGCGGAATCGTTTTAGCGGCGATCTGGAATATCGACAGAAAGGAATTGTTTGTTTTCTTCACCTCTGTATTGACAATTATAGGAATAGCCTTTTTCGCACAATGGTCGATTTTGTCAAATATCACAGCCAGCTTGATTTTGTTTTTCAACCATCCGCTTAGAATTGGACAATTCATTCAAGTTTTTGATAAAGACTATACGGTGGA
This sequence comes from Crocinitomicaceae bacterium, assembly GCA_044354635.1. Lineage (GTDB taxonomy): Bacteria > Bacteroidota > Bacteroidia > Flavobacteriales_D > Crocinitomicaceae > M0103. Next base: position 996 of record JBIKZR010000262.1, read on the forward strand.
AGGAAAGTTAGAAGACATCTCCTTTTTCTTCATGCACGTTAGAACGAAAGAAAATCAAATTGTAACAATACCGAACAATTTGGTATTGCAGCGCACCATTTTAATGAAAACGGAAACCTCCAAGGAGGATGCTACAACCGAACTTTAAGTTTAAGCAATTCTGATTTTCCGCCATCGCTATCCGTTACAACGAGACAACGAAAAGAATTTTCAGACGATTCCTGAAGAGTAATTGATTCTGCCTTGATGCTTAAAATTTCCTGTTTATTTTTTATCAACACACATTTTGGTGCCGCATGATTTTCTAGGAAATGTAAATTCAATACGCCAATAAAACTGCCCAAAACCTCACCATCGGCAACCCAGTCAGCTGTGTTTTCAACGGAAGCAGTGAATACAATGCGTTTAAATTTCTCATCCGCCGTTGCACCAGAAAATCCAGCACGAATTCCTTGAATTTCCGGTAGATCAATCGTTTTTACTTTTATTTTAATCGTTTCTCTCGTGCCGCTCAGGTAATCTATAAAATGCTTGACTTTGAGAGAAATCAATTTATTTTTCCCCCGATTAAATAAAAACAAGTGGTCACCCAAAACAGCAGCTGCCTCGATATTCAATTCCCCATCTTTTAATTTTGCTTTTTCTAGGATTTTGGAATAAAAATCGGTTAAATCAAAATTTTGTGTTTTTATAGATGGATGCAGCGCACTGTTAATCTTAACGACAACACCTTGAAACCGATTAGCTTTCGAACCAGATCCAAAAATAAACAAGGCAGAATCACCTTCCCATTTAAGCGCTGTCATCGCCTCAAAATCGTGTTTTTTACTTTTTGGAATTGTTCCATTTTCGGCAAAATCCATTGAAAAAATGGGGTGTTTTTCCGCTATTTCAAACACATCGTTTACGCCAAATAACCAAGGTGAATTGTCTCCAATTAGCCAGTATCTCCCATCTAGAAATTCAATTCCAGATGCCGAAGGAATTTCGTGAAGCGTCACGCTGTTCTCTATTTTTGCATTCATCTTTTCTCCTGAATTACATGCATGCAGGAAAATCGTTGCAAAAATCATCAGAAATTTTCCGCTTCTCATAGTTGGTTATTCGTTAACGTTATTCATCCTATAAAACAAAAAAAACGTTTTAAACTAAATTAAAGTGCTTTTCCGCCTCTTCCACAATATATCCACCAATTGCTAGTGAAGCAGTTGCAGCGGGCGAAGGAGCATTTAAAACATGTATGGATTTTCCGTGGTATTCGATACGGAAATCGTCGCGTGTATCGCCATCTTGTCTCAAAAGCAAAGCGCGAACTCCAGCTCTTCCCGGTTTAATATCATCCATTGTTAAAGAAGGAACCATTCGTTGCAATGTCTTCAAAAATAGGCGTTTTGAAAATGCACGACGGTATTCGTTGATTCCAAAAGCCATATTAGCGAAGAATAATCTCCAAGTTCCACGGTAAGTTAACGCATCCCACGTATCGCGGAAGGAGAAATCCGTTTTGTTGTATCCTTCCCGTTTGAAGGTAAATACCGCATTTGGTCCGCATTCAATTTCACCATCTGTCATACGCGTAAAATGCACCCCAAGGAAAGGAAAATCAGGATTTGGAACAGGATAAATCAAATTTTTTATTTTATGTTTTCCCTGTTCCGTCAATTCGTAGTAATCGCCTCTGAATCCAACGACCTTTTCCTTAAGCTGCACACCATCTTTTTTAGCCAATCTGTCGGCTTGCAATCCAGCACAAAAGATTAAATATTCTGCTTCAAAACTGCCCTTATTTGTGATAATCTTGGAAAATTTCTCTCCTTTTTCGATAGCAGTAACTTCATGGCTCAGTTTCATTTCGCTTTCCGAATTCATTGCCAAGGCCAATTCAACCATTTTCTCTGTCGCAGCACGAAAATCAATGATGCCAGTGCATGGCACCCAAATTCCACCGATACTTTCCACGTGTGGTTCGTGTTCTTTCACTTGTTCCGCTGTAATCCACTCGATTCCCTCAATTTCATTTTCCAAACCGGTTTGAAATATTTTTTCCATGTTTGGCAATTCGGAAGGATCTGTTGCTACGACAACTTTTCCGCAGATATCGTGCTTGATTCCATGTTCTTTTGCAAATGCAACTAATTCATGCCTTCCTTGAATACAGTTTTTTGCTTTGAGAGATCCCGGTTTGTAATACAATCCGGAATGAATTACACCTGAATTATGGCCTGTTTGATGATCCGCTAGCTTATCCATTTTTTCAATTAAAACAATTTTCAAATGCGGATATTTCTTTTGCATTTTATATAGAGTTGCCGCACCAACGATTCCGCCACCAATAATTGCAATATCAAAAGTCATAAAGTCAGATTTATTTAATTGACTACAAATTTAATGAAATGTGAGGAAGGAAGTGGGTATTTATTCTATTGTTTTAACTAGAAATTGTTGATTGAGCTATTTTTTTTTGATACGGCTTTTTTCGTCATTGGTTTGAATATGATGATTTTAATTTATTTTTACGTTTAAAATGTTCGTCTATGAAAAAGAAAATATTCATTTTATTAAAATTATGTTTGATTTTCACGCACACTGCAACGAGTCAAATAGCGATTCCTTATTCCAACAAACAATTTCAATATGACAGTTTACTAAATATTGAATATGGCAATGCTTTTGATTACGCAGGCACAAATCAATCTC
>JBIKZR010000261.1:0-3692 GCA_044354635.1 Crocinitomicaceae bacterium
AGATAAAATTGCCATTTTTTAGATTTGTAATTTATGATTTATGATTTCCTGCCTGCGGCGGTTTGGATTATGCGTTTTTCAGCATCCATTCGCATTGACACAAATAGTCCAATGTTTCGAGATGTCGTTTTGCTTCTAATATATTTTTCCCCCACGCATAGGTTCCATGTTTCCGGATGATAAATGCATGCTGTTGTATGCGCTTCGCTTCTTCCGTCATGACTTCTTTGAATTTCTGCATATCTTGGGTGTTTTCAAAAATCGGAATATCAATGTAGCTTTCATGGGTGGTTTGTCCATCAAAACCTTTCTGAATTTCGTACCCTTCGAAGGAAATTTGATGACCGAGAACGGCTGAAATTAAAATAGGATAAATGGAATGACTGTGCAGAATAACTTTAGTTTCTGGGAACAAGGTATAAATAACGCAATGAATCAAGGTTTCAGCAGAAGGCTTCATGTGTGCGAATTCACCTGTAGCATTGCCGTTCGAATCTACCGTCATAAAATCGTTGGCACTGAATTGCGATTTATCGATTCCACTGCGGGAAACCCAAATAGTTCCATCTTCCTCTTGGAAAGAATAATTTGTTGCCGTAGCAGGCGACCATCCTTTTAAATTGTAGTGGCGAATAGTTTCTGCAAGAAGTTCTTTTTCATTTATGGACATGCTACAAAGGTACGAGTGAAATAATACATACTTGTTTTTTTAACTAAAAAAAACGCGCTTCCTATTTGTGAAACGCGTTTTGAATTAGTTTACAAACCATGCGATTTGCGCAGTAATAATCTATTTATTTTGCCAGCGCTTCTTTAACAAAAGTGGAAATTACTTTCCCATCTGCCTTTCCAGCTAATTTTGCAGAAAGAAGCCCCATTACTTTTCCCATATTTTGTGGACCACTCGCTCCGGTAGAGGCAATTGCAGCAATTACTTCTGCTTTTACTTCTTCGTCACTCATCATTTTAGGCAGGTATTCTTCTAGAACTTTAGCCTGAAACAATTCGTCAGTTGCAAGATCTTCGCGTCCTTGAGTAATGTAAATTTCATACGTTTCCATGCGTTGTTTGTGCAATTTCATGCAGATTTTCATTGCAGTTTCATCGCTAACTTCGCTTCCGGATCCTGAAGTTGCTTCCAGAATTAATTTTGATTTAATATCGCGTAATACGGCTAATTTCTCTTTGTCTTTAGCAAGCATTGCATTTTTGATATCGCCATTTATTTTTTCTGTAAAGCTCATCAATCAACGTTATCGTGTAAAAAATTATTATTTCTTATAGTTGTTCCATTTTCATCTTGCGATAACCCAAATCTACTAAAAGACTCTTCGCTGCTTCTTGCAGAATTGTCCAACTGAATATTTCTTCGAACAAAAGCAGGCTCGTTTTCAAATTCTGTAATTCCTTCTGCTTTTTTCAGTTTAGAAGTATATTCTTGAATTTTAGACAAACGATCTTGCGTTCTTCTTTGTTGTTCTTCTGGCGAAAGAATGGATTTCGCTGGTGTTGTTTCCAAGCTAATTTTCTGTTCCATTTCATCTTCTAACCAAAGACGAACAACTTCCTCTTTTTGCGGTGCTTCTTGCGACGTAGGATGTGACATTTCCCAATCGAACTGCATTTCTTTTTGCTCTTTCGTTTCTTCGTGTAAAAAGGACGCGTCAATAGGTGCTTGTTCTATCGATGCAGCGTCATTTTTTAAGAATGGCTCCTCTGCAGTATTGGTAATTTCTGTTGCGTTGTTGAACGTATTAACTTGCGTTGGAGCAGCTAATGGCGCTTTAATTTCATTTTTTGGTTCATCTTCCAGTTTACGAACCATTTTTTCAGGTGCTTTTTCAAAACCATTTACTGGTTGCGAAGAAAATCCTGTTGCGATTAACGTTACGGATAATTTATCACCCAATGTTGCATCGTAGCCATGTCCCCAGATTACATCTGCAGTTGATCCAGCTTCGTCTTGAATATAATCTGTGATTTCCGTGATTTCATCCATCAAGACTTCTTTGTCGCCATACGTAATATTTAGCAAAACGTATTGCGCACCGCTGATATCATTATCATTCAATAAAGGCGAATTCAATGCTTCCTGCACAGCAAGTGTAGCACGATTTTCTCCTTCCGCTGAAGCACTTCCCATGATTGCATTTCCGCTATCTTTCATTACCGTTTTCACATCGTTGAAATCGACATTGATAGCGCCAGTTACAGCAATTACTTCTGCGATTCCTTTTGCTGCAGTTGTTAAAACATCATCTGCTTGAGAAAAAGCATTCCCAATGGTAAGATTTCCAGAGATTTCACGCAAACGCTCGTTGTTAATTACCAACAAGGTATCCACGTTTTGGCGCATTTTTTCTAGACCTTCTTCTGCTTGTTGTCTTCTTTTACGTCCCTCAAAATTAAAAGGCACGGTAACGATTCCAACTGTCAAAATCCCAAGTTCTTTCGCTACTTGCGCGATAATTGGCGCAGCTCCAGTTCCAGTTCCACCGCCCATTCCGGCAGTAACGAAAACCATTTTAGTATCTTTCGAAAGTAAATTACGAATATCCTCAATATTCTCGATTGCTGCATTCATTCCAATTTCAGGAATTGCGCCAGCTCCACGTCCTTCGGTTAACGAAGTTCCAAGTTGTATTTTGTATGGAACAGGCGAAATATCTAATGCTTGTCTATCTGTGTTGCACACGATAAAATCTACACCAATGATTCCTTGATCATACATGTGGTTTACAGCATTACTACCGCCACCTCCAACACCAATTACTTTGATGATTGAACTTGTGTCTCTTGGTAAATCAAATTCCATACTCTTTTGTTTTAATTTTTGTTGCTAGTTACTTGTTGTTTCTTGTTGTTGTTTCTTTTTGCTGAAGGATTAGAAAAATTAATCTTCTGCAAAGAATATTTTACCTTTTTTCAAAATTGTTTCGAAGAAAGACCCTGTATTTTTTTCTGAGTGGGTTTTAACAGCGCCATTGCTTGCAGGCTCAATCATTTTCCCATTTTTTTCGAGTGCTTCAAATCCCTTTAAAACCAAACCAATTCCTGTTGAATACATCGGGCTGGTAAGGTTTTCAATGTGATTATTACTTGCCAAATGTTCTGTAGGATAACCAATTCGAGTATCCATTGCAGTAATGTATTCAAACAATTGACTGATGTGCTTCATTTGCGCACCGCCACCTGTAACAACGATTCCACCAATTAATTTTTTGCTGTATCCGGAGTTCAAGATTTCGTAGTGCACCAAGTCAATGATTTCCTCCATTCGCGCTTGAATGATGCTCGCTAAATTTCGAACCGTAATTTCTCTTGGCGCTTTCCCGTGTAATCCTGGAATGCAAACAATTTCATTTTCCTGACTTTCGGAAGCCAATGCGGAACCAAATTTAACTTTTAACGCTTCCGCTTGTCGCTTCAGGATGGTGCAACCTTCTTTAATATCTTCGGTGATAACATTTCCGCCAAAAGGAATAACAGCGGTGTGACGAATTATTCCTTCGTGGAAAATCGCAACATCGGTTGTTCCGCCGCCTATATCTACTAAAACAACACCAGCTTCTTTTTCTTCGTCCGAAAGCACTGCATCTGCAGAAGCTATTGGCTCTAGGATAATTTCTTTAACTTCTAAATTCGCTTTTTGAACGCATTTGTTGATGTTCAATAATGCACCAACATGTCCA
>JBIKZR010000263.1:0-3659 GCA_044354635.1 Crocinitomicaceae bacterium
AATAATAGGCTTAGCCAAAGCCAAAATTGTCCACAACTATTTCAAAACAGAAGCGTAGGTAAGTTTTACGACACTAATTAACATTTTCTTCTTTGTAAACATTTTGCGACCTAAATCGAAAAGTAGATTTCCTTCTGTAGTTTTGTGCAATGAAATTTCTACTTCTTTTCATTACTTGTATCGTTTTCACAAGCGGACTAAATGCTCAAAAAACGTCGGTTACAGTGGTAATTGATCCAGGACATGGCGGAACGGATCCTGGGTTTTTATCCGAAAACTCGAAATTATTACAGGAAAAAGAATTGAATCTTTTAATTGCTAAAAAAGTTGGCAGCTATATCGAGGAAAACCTGCAACACGTAAAAGTGGTGTACACCCGAACCGATGATTCTTTTCCGAGTTTGGAAGACCGTGTAAACAAGGCAAATACCATCCAGGCAGATTATTTCATTTCCATTCATTGCAATGCAAACGGTCAAAAAAAAGTCCACGGTACGGAATCGCATGTGCACAGTTTACAGTCTAAAAAATCCGTTGCTTTAGCAAAAGAAGTTGAAAAAGAATTTTCTACGCGCGCCGGAAGGAAATCCCGGGGAGTGAAAGATTCGGACGACCGCGAGCATTCTCTCCAAGTCTTGAAATTCACGAGTATGACAAGCGTATTGGTTGAATGTGGATTTTTAACAAATGAAAAAGAAGCAAATTATTTGAACACAACGTATGGGCAAGAAATTGTTGCATCTGCAGTATACCGCGCTTTCAGAAATACCATTGTGCAGGAATTCACGTCAATCGCTTTTGTGAAGCCCGAAGCAACAGTTTCCAAACCCAAAAAAGAAGGAGCGGAAGAACCGAAAAAAAGTCCGCCAGAAAAATACGCAATACAGATTATGTCTTCTAAAGAACCCATAAACACGAGCGCTGAGAGTTTTAAAAAAATCGGGCTGCCAGTTTCGCGGACAAAATTAACAACTACTGCGGCATATAAATATTTTTACACCGTTGGATCTTACACTACTAGAGAATCTGCGAAAGCAGACTTGAAAACGGTTCAAAGCAATGGATTTAAGGATGCGTATGTCGTTAAAATAGAGTGAAAATCAGGCGAATAACTTTCTGTTTGGAAGACTTTTCTTTCGTAAATTAAATCTTTTATTTTGTGTTATATCGTTTGTTTTTTACTTTCACAGTATAAATCAATCGAAATGGCTACTGTATTTGAAACAAGATTAATCGGAAACATCGGTAAGGACGCTGTTGTGAAGAACATGGAACGCGGCGTTATAGCCATCAATTTCCCAGTTGCCCACAATAAAAACTGGAAGGATAAGCGCTCCAATGAGACAAAAACAAAAACAACATGGGTGAATTGTACCATTTGGAAAAAGGAAGGCGTTAATTTACGGATTCTTGATTTTTTGAAAAAAGGTGCATTAGTTGAATTGGAAGGAACACCTTTTGCCAAAGCCTATGCGCAGGAAGATGGATTTATTCGAACGGAAATCCGTCTAAATGTATCCAAAACAAACATCTTGCGACCGGCCAAATGTGAGGACGAAAGTGGTGAAGACTTGATAGATCGTGAAGATTGTGAAGATTCATTTGAAGCTTCAATGGATGATTTCACGCTCGACGAGGATGATTTCTAAGTGATTACAGCTAAATCGAGCGTTTCATTCTATTTTTTTTCGATTTTAGCCTTGAAAAATAAATTCTTTCTTTATATTTGCATTCGCTTTTCAGAAATGGATTGCAAATTCCTCCTTAGCTCAGTTGGTTAGAGCATCTGACTGTTAATCAGAGGGTCCTTGGTTCGAGCCCAAGAGGAGGAGCAAAAACAACCCCAGTATACTTAGTATTTCTGGGGTTTTTTGCGTTTTATAGTTTTGGGTATGAGTTTGGCAAAAAGTGGTGAAAAACATGCTTTTTATGTTAAAAACATACAGAAATATGCAAAAAGCATGCAAATTTAGGTAGCATTCTCCTAATAACACCTTTCTTGGAATTCTCTGTGATGCGGATTTATTAGATAAAGAAAAGTTAGTGGATATCCATGTGCAAAAAAGAAAAGTGATTAATTCTCATCTCTCAAAAATTGGTAAAATGCTAGAAGTGAATGAAGCCATTAGCACCTATGTGTTTAGATACAGTTATGCCAATATTGCAAAGCAACTTGGTTATTTTAAAGACCTAATTGCTGAGGCTCTTGGACATGAGTATGGGAACAGCATTACCGGAATTTATTTGGAGCAATTGATTTAGGTATTGTTGATGCTATGAATCACAGGATAATAAATGCTATTATTTCATCATCAAACCATCAATAACCTTCTTTAAATAAGCATTCTCCTCTTTAAGGATTTCAATTTGTTGCTCATATAAGTTTTTATCTGCTTCGGAAATTTGATTGTTGTTAATTACACGCCCATTACCTGTTTGGTTGTTCATGACATTAAATACAACACTTTCATTAAATGCAATAACCTCTTGCGGTTTCATGCCCAATTGCTCAGAAATTTTTTCAAGCCTAGAATAAGTGATTTCTGTTTCACCAAGTTCCATGCGGCTATAAGCACCTTGAGTAACACCAATAGATTTAGCAATATGTTCTTGGGTTAAATTTTTAAGCTCTCTTAGCTTTTTTATCTTATGACCAATTTTAAGGTTATCCATAACGCAATCTTTTGATAGGTAAAGATATATAAATAGAATGAGAGTTACATATTTTATTAGTTCAAGTCATAATGTATGATATGCTTGTTGTTCTTTACATGGAATACAATCAATAAGTTTGTTTCAACTTTGGCATTGATATAAGCCAATCGGGTATGCTGAAAACCGGGAAATAAAGAGTAGGCACCATTTTACTAACTAAATACTATTACTATGAAAAAACTATTATTTACATTCATTATTATCTCCACTTTTTTTTCAAGTAAAGCACAATTTTTTGAAAAAGACTTAAATTTTGTTTCTGCAGGATATGGATTAGGTCTTGGATATGGCAGACTCCTTAATGCTTACCAAGGATATGACGGATATAAATTTTCTGGATTTGGACCTGTTGCTCTAACTTTTGAAAGAGCAGTTACAGATAACATTGGTATTGGTTTACAATTGGGTTACTCTTCTTATGGTGGAACATGGAACCAATCAAGCTATTTGGGCTCTACTTATGACTATAAGTATAAATGGTCTACTTTATCTATCATGGCTAGAGGAGCTTATCACTTTAATGTGAGAAATAGAAATTTTGACCCATACATAGGCGCAGGAATAGGCTACAGAAAATATTCCTACAAGTATACATCAACAGATCCAACTTTCAATTCAACATCAAATAATATATCCCTAGGAATTCCTTTAGCATATCAACTTTTTGTGGGGGCGCGCTACATGTTTAATGACAATTTTGGAGCATATGTTGAAGCAGGTTACGGATTGTCCGTTTTAAATGCTGGTATAACACTGTCCTTTTAATACCATTTTATCCCATTATTATAAACTAATTATATTAATACAAATACTGAAGTTTAGTTTTAATTCAATTTCAGGTTCTTTTAAACTTAAAAAAACACAATAATTATGAAAGTTTTATTTATATTAATTTGTTCTAGTTCTTTATTTGTTGCTGCACAAAAACAAGATAAGGGAAATTT
>JBIKZR010000264.1:0-3646 GCA_044354635.1 Crocinitomicaceae bacterium
TTATTCGACAAAAAGTAATTTCTGAGATTGACAAATTACCTGTTCCACAAAAAACAGCTTCACCCGTAATGCTTTTTCTTCCAGAACATGAATGGCATGAAATCAGTTTGCTTTTCTACCATTATGTTTTGCGTAAAAAAGGAATAGATACGATTTATCTTGGTCAAAGTTTGCCTTACGATTCTTTAAAGGAATGCTTAAAAAAGCAAAAACCGAAAGCATTGGTAACTTCCTTTTTGACCTGTGTTGAAGAGAAGTTTTTATGTAATTACTTTAAACAATTACAGCAGGATTCAGAATTTGTTCCAATTTATGCCGGAGGATATCAAATCAAGAAAAATGCGCATCTTTTAGACAAGTATCTAACTGAAATAAAGGATATATCCGATCTTTCTCAAAAAATCAACGGATAATTAATCCTTTTTTACCGAGTAAGGGAATCCATTCCATTTTATCGGATGAAATAGTGTTGGGTAAAAAAACGAATTTTTTATCGTACATGTCATCGTTTACCCAGAAACTCACCCAATATTCGTTGGATAAACCAAAAACATCTTCCATGATGGGTTCCAATTTGGCAGCTTCTTCCGGTAGCAAGATTTCTAAAGTATGGCGTAAAGTAGATGTCCTAATTTGTTCTCCATCCGCTTTCAATTCGCCGTAACCAACACTATTTATTATCACCCCTTCCATAATGTCATCACGTAGATTCAATAAATAAACGTAATACATTGGTTCACCTTGATCGATTATGTCCTGAACTATTGCTACTGCTACATTTTCAACTTTTGGCCCTAATAATCCCTCTTTCATATTCTATCTGTTCTTAGTGTTGTGCGATTGCCCTTCCGATACGCAAGAATTCGAAAAAATCTGCTGAATGTCCAACTTTCGCCACATTTTCTCTGCAGTACTTTTTATCCTTGAGCTTGTCTTTCGGAAACACAAAGTTATCCAATCGTTCCAAACCTAAGCGAACAATTACTACTTTTTCGGAAGGTATAGAAATAATATATTGGCCTTTTATTCCTCTGCAATAGTAAACAGGTGATTTACCGCCTAAATATGTCCAAATATGCATTGCATACCGTTTATTTGGAACACCTTCTTCCGTGGCAAGATTGGGTACTTTAAACAATTCATTCATATACGATTCCGGAACAATTTGTTTGGATCCCCATCTTCCTTTTTGAAGGAGTAACTTTCCCAATCTTCCGAAATCTCTTGCTGTTGCATACACGCAGCAAAATGCCTTTTCATCGCCCAATTCTTTATCCAAACTCCAATACGCATTCTGTTGCGTATCCATTTGTTTCCAAATTTTTTCCTCCGCATAATCTGACACACTCTTACCGGTTGCTTTTTCTAAAACAAAGGCTAATAGTTGCGAATTTCCGCTTTGGTACTTAAACCTCTGTCCAGGCTTTGTAATTACTTTTTGTCTTGTGACAAGACCGTAAAGATCGGAGCCATAATAGGATTCCGCGTTTTCAGATAATGGATTAGAGGCACTTTCCTCCCAATCTAATCCGGATGCCATAATTAATAAATGCCGAATTGTAATTTGTTCCTTTCTATTGGAATTGAATTCTTTCAGATAGTTTCCAACTGGCTCATCTAGACTTTTGATTTTCCCCTCCTCCATTGCAATTCCAATGAGAAGTGCTACAAGTGTTTTAGCGGCAGAGAATGAATTGGAAACCGTATGCATAGAATGATTTTCACTATAGTGCTCAAATACGAGAGAATCGCCTTTAAAAACCAAAAAAGCTTTCGTTTTAAGCTGTTTCAAGAAATCCTGGTCTTGGGAAGAAATACGTTGTGTTTTTCTTTTTTTTGAAACTGGCCAATCTAGGTTGTTTTTTGTGCCTTCGATTGTTTTGTAGGGAAAAAAACCCAATTCATAAATACCTGGACCGGATTGTCCTTTCAAATAGGTGTTTCGAATTCCTTTGTAAAGATAGATTCTACCAGATAAAAGAATAAAAAGGTTAAGTAAAATAACGGCAGCGAGGAAGAAGTAGAACGTAAAACGCGCTATTTTTTGAAGAGAACTAAGGATTTTCTTGTTTGTATTCAACATATTTAAAGCGGAATTGATCAGCTAACTTTTGCTTCAAGACATTTGTAACTTCGATAATAGATAGCGACTTACCTAATTCTTGTTGCATGGAAGTTACAGCTTTATCATTAATTCCGCAAGGAATAATATGTGAAAAATAAGAGAGGTCGGAATTTACATTGAATCCAATTCCGTGCATCGTTACCCAGCGGGAGCTTTTTACGCCCATTGCGCAAATTTTGCGAGCGCGTTCTGTTTCTCCTTCAATCCAAACGCCAGTTAAACCTGGAACGCGTCCAGCTTCAATTCCAAATTCCTTCAAAGTTTGAATAACAGCCTCTTCGAGAAAACGCATGTACTTGTGGATATCCGTAAAAAATTGATCCAAATCAAAAATTGGGTAAACAACAATTTGTCCAGGACCATGATAGGTTATGTCTCCTCCCCGATTAATTTTATAATAGGTTGCATGTTCCTTTTCCAAACCTGCTTCGTCCAGTAACAAATTAGCTATGCTTCCACTTTTTCCGAGTGTAAAAACATGCTCATGTTCGCAAAATAAGATATAGTTTTTAATACTTATATTCTCTTCGCCATTTCGGATTTTAATTTTGTCTTGAATACTTATATTGAATAATTTTTCCTGAAGATCCCAGGCTTTTTTGTAATCGATTAATCCGAGATCTAGCAACTGAACTTCAGGCAGCATAGTTAATTGAAATTAGCCAACTCGTTCTTCAAATAGTCAATAACCTTGATATCCATAATATCGGCCTTGTTCATTTCTGAAAGGTAAAAAGATGCCCAATCCACTAAATGTATGAGGTAAAAAGAGCGTTGAATTTGCGTATTTCCATTTGGTGTCAACTCCATTACTCCAGCTGCTTTTTTCGCGATAACATCTTTGGTAATGGAATAGCGTAACTGATTTCTAGGATTTAAATCACGTGTATTTAAAAACAAAACGGCAAACCTTTCATCGCCGCCACTCCATCCAACAAGTTCGTTGTGGTTCATTTCAGGAATTACATGGTGCCAACAAAGGTATTTGGAATTTTCGTTAAATTGTTGTCGCGCTCTAACTGCCACAGCTTCGTAGTTTGGTCCGGAATAAATTACACCTACTTTTCCGAATAAGAAAGTTGCAATCTGTTTTGCTTCCGCTTGAATAGCTGATTTTTCGTCCGACAATAAATTCAAAGAAATTTGTATTTCCTCTAAATTTTGAGCTGAAATCATACCCAATTGAACAAAAACATTGACCAACTGAACTATTGAAAATGCGACAGCAGATCTAGGTGGGTTTCCACCTGGAACGATAATGCAATCGATATTCTCTTGTGCGCAAAAACGGTGCATTTCACCACCGGATGTTATTCCGATAAGGTGTGCCCCTTTTTCATGTGCTGCTTTAACTGCAAAAAGCGTTTCTTCTGTATTCCCGGAATAAGAGGAGCCAATAACGATAGAATGTTGGTCAACAAATGCAGGCAGATCGTAATCTTGCAAAAGATGAACAGGAACTTTTAATTCTCCCTGTATCCATTCTGTTACGATTTTACCTCCAATTCCAGATCCACCCAT
>JBIKZR010000265.1:0-3607 GCA_044354635.1 Crocinitomicaceae bacterium
CCAAACGCATTCGAATCGTTGTTGCTACGGATGTAATGAGTCGAGGAATAGATATCAAAGAAATCAACCTCGTAATCAATTACGATACTCCTTTTGATGCGGAAGATTACGTGCACCGTGTTGGACGAACTGCTCGAGCAAATACCAAAGGGGAAGCAATAACATTGGTCAATGAAAAAGACATGCGGAAATTGGCGCAAATCCAGCGGTTGATTGAAGCAGAAATCACACAAGTGACATTACCAGAAGAACTTGGCGCAGGACCTGAATATAAAGTACAGGCAGCTCAGGGAAAAAAACGGCCATTCAAGAAAAAATCGAACTTCCGGAAACCAAACCCGCAAAGTAACTCCTGACATGAAACGCATCCTTTTTCTTGTTGTATTTTTTATTTTGGGCGTGACAATCACGTATTTCATGATTAAACCCTCCAAGGAAAAATCGCTTCCGGTCATTAATCCCGTGGATGTGAACAAGGAAATGGTAGATCCTGAATTACTGCGTATTGGTTATGGGCATAAAATTGGAAATTTTTCTTTCTTGAACCAAGATGGAAAGGTTGTAACACAAAAGGATGTAAAAGGAAAGGTATTTGTTGCGGAGTATTTTTTCACGACATGCGGAACAATTTGTCCAATAATGAATGTGCAAATGCAGCGGGTTCACAAAGTCTATCAAGGAAATAAGAACGTCCGAATTCTAAGTTTTACAGTTGACCCAAAAGTAGATACCGTTGCACAGATGAAACGCTATGCCGTTGCGCACGGAGCGGATGCTAAAAGCTGGTTTTTTCTCACGGGAACCCAAGAAAAACTCTATGAATTGGCACGCAAATCTTTCTTCGTTTTAAAACCTGCTGAAACGGAAAATCAAGGCGATGTTGGAAGCGATTTCATCCATACAAACAATTTTGTATTGGTCGACAAAGAGATGCGCATCCGCGGCTACTACGACGGCACGAATAGCAAAGAAGTAGATAATTTGATTGGGGATATTGCTCTTTTAGTGAAGGAGTAAAGTGAAAGTTAAATAGTGATTTATAATAAACCAATGAAGATTACAAGTTTGTCAATTTTTGTATTCTACGACATTTAATTAATTTTTTTTTAAAAGTCTCACAGGAAGAGATCACAATTTGTGACCTCTTTTTTTTGCAAAAAAAATATCGAATTAGCCGTTTCAATATCTAAAACATCTTTTAATCCATTTATGTAATTTCGGAATAAAGTCTATGTAATTTCGGAATTTAGTTTGTAAAATATCAGCTTAGACTCTTTATTTTAGTAGGTTTGCTGTATCTTTCCAAGATAAAATTGTTTCATTACTCCGTTGCTGTGTTTCATCATAGAAGTTCACGAGATAATGACTGAGCTCATACCCCTGCACTAAATTGTCGAGGTAATGCAATGCACGAATGTGTTCGCTCCGAACAGTCAGTGATGCTTTCATTTCTATACAATGGATTTGCCGACCGTCTAACACCAATAAATCAATTTCATTTTGGTTACTATCGCGCCAAAAATAGGATTCAACTTGTTTGCCACTTGCCTTTTGCTCTTTGATTAATTCAAGAAGGATGTAGTTTTCGAAAATCGCACCTTTATAAGGAGAAACCATTAGTTCTTCCGCGCTTTTTATTCCCAATAAATTACACAATAAACCGGTGTCAAAAAAATACAACTTTGGTGTTTTGATAACTCTTTTAGAGAGATTGTTATGCCATGGCTGCAAGGTAAAAGCGATGTAGCTCGTTTCTAATAGCGATAACCAACGTTGAACAGTTTTACTTTCAATCGAGAGTTTTTTTGCCAATTGTGAAGCATTGAAAAGTTGCCCTGCATGATGAGCGAGCAAAGAAAGAAACTTACGGAAGGTTTTTAAATCTTGCACATTGATAATGGAACGCACATCTCGTTCAACGTAGGTTTTTATGTAGCCAGGATAAAAATCCCGGGGAGCAATACCCATGTCGTATAAACGCGGGTAGGAACCATTAAACAATTCTTCTTCAATGGTTGTTACTCTTAATAGTGCAATTTCTGAATGACACAAAGGAAGCAATTCCATGATGTAAACGCGTCCTGCCAATGTTTGTGTGATTTTTTCAAGTAAAAGAAAATTTTGTGAACCACTCAAGATATAATGTCCTGTCAGTTTAGATTCATCTACAATCTCTTGAATGTAAGAAAATAATTGAGGAGCATTCTGAACTTCATCTATAATAACATATTGATCATAAATAGCTAGAAAGCCTGTGGGATCAGACAAAGCAAACTGAAGATTTTGAGGATTTTCAAGCGATACATAACGATACGTTGGAAAAGTCATCTTCGCAAGTGTCGTTTTCCCCGATTGTCTTGGTCCAGTTAAAACCAAGACAGGAAACTTCTCGGCCATGGACTTTAATTTAACGAAGGCTTTTCTTTCAATCATATGCAAAGGTAATTCATTTTATGTAATTTCGGAATAAGTTCTATGTAATTTCGGAATAAAGCCTATGTAATTTCGGAATTTAGTTTATGAAACATCAACTTAGATTCTTTATTTTAGGAGGTTTGCTGTATCTTTCCAAGATAAAATTGTTTCATTACTCCGTTGCTGTGTTTCATCATAGAAGTTCACGAGATAATGACTGAGCTCATACCCAGCCTTGGTTACATCCATCGTGCTCTTTTCCTTTTTTTATGCCTCTTCCTTGTTTTATTTGTGGGTAAAGCATATTGTTCAGCAGAATCAGGATCATTATAATTAATAGTATCTATTTGTTCTTTGGTTGCAAATGTTCCTTCAACCAGCTTACCTTCTTGATTGATCACACAGTAATTCTCTCCATACGCTAGACGAATTAACCCTTTTTTGGGATTGTCTTTATATATTTTGTCATATAAGGGTTCCACCACAACTTTACCATTCATATCCATGATTCCAATCTTCTTTTCGTCATTTAACCATTGATTTCCGTGTACTCTAAAATTCATGTCAGCATAGAATGGAATTAAGCCATTAATCGGTTCCTCAAATCCTCCGTAAATCGTATCTGCAATCATTTTTCCGGAACGTGTATACAGCCCCCAAGTGCCTGAATGCCGACCAACTTGCAAAATAGTGGAATCGCGACCTAGTTCATACATGTATGCATAAATCGGTGGGATGAGCGTTCTGCCAAGTGTATCCATTAATCCTCCGCCCTTGCTTGTATAAACCTCGAAGGTGTTGTATTTGAGATCTTTGACGTTTAAATAATTCATCGGAATTATTTGATATCCATCCCAATTGACAACTCCAAAGCATTTTCTTAAGGGATTATTGGAACAAGTATTCGTCACTATTTTAAATCCTTTCGTTGGATTGCCTTGAATTTTAATTTGATTTTTTGATGGATCAAAATTCAAGTAGTAATGTTCAATTGTTTGTCGATTCGTAATTGTTAGAAACGCATAAAATCCCGCTTGCCTGTTTTGTGGAATGCTCGCATATTCAGAAATTTCAACACATGTTTCAAAAATAAAAGGGTAAACAAGTTCATACTTAAAGTTTATGATTCCATATTTTCCATCCTTTTTTTTGACCCTAGCAAAATATGCATTAGCATCATGAACAATGAATT
>JBIKZR010000023.1:0-11105 GCA_044354635.1 Crocinitomicaceae bacterium
GAATAATGAACAAGTTATTTCAAAATCTTGGATAAAAAAATCAATTGAACCTAATGATGGTTTCTATGAGCAAATTAAATATGGGTACCAATGGTTAATTCCAAGTCATGAAAATGGTCAAGCGAAAATTATTGCAGGAAATGGATACGGTGATCAATACGTAATGATGTCTCCAGAGCATGATATAATTATTGTTTTTAATGGGTGGAATCATCATGATGTCCCTGAAAAATCAACTTGGGATATCCTACAAGGCAGAATAATACCTTCGATTGAAAAATAATATGGCTATAACAGGTGCTCAAGCGCCAGCCCAAAATCTCACTTCGAATGAACGGTAAAATCGAAAGAAAAAGTTCTATCTTCGAAACAACAATTTATATAAAGAGTTGGGCCGTGCGCCTAGCGCCAAATCGGTTTTTGGCTAAATCAGCTTCTGTTTACGAAAGCAATTGCTCATGAAACCCGCCAATTTCTTTTTCAGAATCAATAAAATGTATTTCATAGATCCAGAAGCGCTCGTTTCCGGATCTATCTTTATTGTGCATCCATTCATGGTTTTCGTGGTGGATATAATTGATAGTATCCTCTCCAACGATTTTTTCATGTGGAAAGTTCCCAATCAAATGACCACAATGCTCTGCACCAAATTTCCATCCTTTTTTTTCTGCCAAATGCTGCGTGAAATGGTAAAAATCAGCACCTGTCAAATCCTGTTTATTTTGGTGGTAAAAAATCTGTCCTTCTTCCCAAGCCTCTTCCACATCTCGCTTCAGCTTTAGCTTATACGGATCTTCCCCAATCACATACGTTCTACCAAGATCCGCTTCCCATTCGTCGAATACAGGACCGAAATCAAAAAAAAGAATGTCGTTTTCAGTCAACACAAGATTTGGTGGGTTTTCCCGATACGGAAGCAAGGTATTTTTACCACAACGAACAATTCGCTTGTGCCAGAATTTAGATATACCGAACAATTCAAACGCTAATTCGAATAATTCCGTGTTCAATTCATTTTCCGTTTTTCCAGGGAGAATAAGGTTTAATTCTTCGATTTTACCGAACAGAATAGCGGCTTTTCTTTCCGCTTCTATTAATTCTTTTAAAGGATCTTTCATTTTTAAGAGGGATTTGGGATTATCTCCTTACAGTCGATGCTGCTTGCGGCGGTTGGGATTAGAATAAAAGAAAAATGGATAACAATCCAATTTGAATTGCAAAAATCACTAGTCCAAAACCAAGTCCTTTTTGACCGGATTGAATCAATTTTTTAAAACTTACTTTCAACCCAATTGCCGCCATTGCTATTGTCAATATGACTTTACCAGTCGTATCCATTGTGAGCACAAATAGTTCCGGAAATTTCACAACAGTGCCTAATATAGTAATCAGAATAAAAGCCAGTAAATACCAAGGTAATCGGAAATGATCTTTCCACGATTTCACCGTTTTTCGATTGATCAGAAAATTAATAAATATCAATCCCGGCGTTAAAAGTGCCACACGCGCCAATTTTATGGTAATTGCAACCTCGCCAGCTTCCTGTCCAATTGCATAACCTGCTCCTGCAACATTTCCAACCGAATGCAAAGAGCCTCCAACCAAGTAGCCAATGCTGGAAGCATCCAAGTTTGTCCGCAACAAAATCATGGGTAAAAAAAGCATTCCGATTGTTCCATACAAATTTACAACGGCCATGGAAATTGCTACATCCTCCTTGTTTTTTGAAACAGATGGCGCTAATGCTGCAATAGCAGATGAACCACAAATTGCCGTTCCAAAACCAACTAACCAGCCAATTGATCCAGGACAATTGAATTTTTTTGCCAAACTGAAAGTTAGAAGCAGTACCGAAAATAAAACCGATGCAATAGCGACAAAACTTCCAATTCCAATTTTGGAAATGTGGAAATAGTTGATGCTAAACGCTAAAAAAACAATCGATAATTCGAGCAACTTTGTACTTGTGAATGAAATGCCAGATTCAAATTGTTCTGGAAGTTCATAAAGGTTGCGAAGAGAAATACCCAGCATCAATGCTATCAAAATACTATTTATTGCTGAAGGGGTAAAAGCCGAAATTAACAAGGATAATAAACCGAGTAGTATTGCAAGTAGAATTCCCTTGAATTCCTTTAAAAGAGTATTTTTCATTCCTTGTGAATCAACATTACGATTAAATTCCTTTCTCACCGCTTTTAATACAATCCAAAACTTCCTAATTAAAAGCTTTTGGTTATTGAAACCGTATTTCCTATTATATCGCTATCCGAAATACGTTTCAAAAATACATTTATTGTACTATTTTGGGCGCAACTTCGGTTACAAAGAAAGCTGTTTTCCTCTAACTATAATTTTTCTTACTCAAGATTTCGTTGCAACCAACTGAATAACAGAAGCTAATCCATGGTGAAATTTTCCTTCGTTCACTTCACGTTCTAGTGTTTGTATAGTTAGAGTATCAAACGACTTAAAATCTTGTCTTAATTCCTCCTCTGCATACAACATGGATAATTCTGTGGGTCCACCGGTCTTGTAGTTTATTTGCTCTTTTGAATACGCTTCCAAAATTACTTTTCCACCTGATTTTAAGGCGTCAAAAAGTTCAGAGTGGATTGCAATTCTTAATGCTGGTGGGAAGTGAGCGAAAATTAAAACAATTACGTCCCACTTTTCAGAAGCAAATGCATAGCTTGATAAATCCGCACAAATCGCATCAACAGTAACATTTTCCTCCTTTGCTAGGCGCAGCGTCTTTGCTATTCCTTCCGAAGAAAGATCCACTGCCGTGACGTCCAATCCTTTTTTTGCCAAAAAAACAGCATTTCTTCCTTCTCCTTCTGCCAAACAAAGCACTTTACTTTTCTCGTTGAAGCTGTTCTGTGCTAAAAACGAATTTGGTATTTTTCCATAGGCGTATTCCGCATTTTCATAGCGCTTATTCCAAAATTCTTCTTGCATTTTTCGTCGTTTATACGTTTGTTTTTCATCCGTTTCATTGCTCTCAAAACGCGCGTTAAAGCTACAGATTTTCCTTTGATTTCACTTAAATACTCGGTTAAAACTCAGGTAAGGATTTTTTAACTTAATTATTCTTCGGAATAGCTTAAATTTCTTTTAGCATCCACAAGTCGCAAGCATAATGACCGGAATTACCCATTGGTTTTTTTAGTTTCTGAAATCCAATTTGTGCATAAAGTCCAGCTGCTTTGGATAATTCTGGCAACGTTTCCAAATAAACAGAAGAGTACCCCGCTTCCTTAGCATGTTGCAAACAGATTTCAATTAATTTATACCCAATTCCAGTTCCACGAGAAGATTTTGAGACGTACAGCTTTACTAATTCAGAACATTTATCGGGTAATCCAAGAGTTGGAAAGATCCCACAGCCTCCGATAATTTCCTTTTCCTTTAGTGCAACCCAATAGAAACTTCCCTCGGTTTGAAATAATTCAAACAGGGAATCTGTTGTCGGATCCGTATAAACCGTGCCGGGTTTATCTGCACCATGTTCTTTTAAAACAGACCGAATCAAAACGGCTAATTCCGCTGAATCTTCTATTTGAATTGGTCGGAATTGAATTTTTTCAGATTGTTTTGAATCCATTTTATAGCTATTTATTGGAACCTTAGGGTGATTAAACAAAAAAGCCGACATTTTTTACTTTGCCGGCTTTCCTAACTTTTTTCTACTCAATCATTTAACTTTCGTCCAAGTTTGCGTTCGGAAAAAAGGACCGATGTACCCTCTTACATTCAATTTGTCATGATTTTCTGCATCTATCCAAATTTTGAGTGTGTAAATTTTCCCGTTTTCAGGATCAACAATAGTACCGTCTTCCCAAACGCTTCCATCCCACTTCAATCCGCGGACAATTTGAAGTCCAACTAATGGCTCGCCTTTTCTATCGTCTGTGCATTTTTTACATGTTGGATTTGCTTCTCTTCCTTCCCTTGGATATAAATACGTGATTTTCCCATAGAGTTTACCATCTGATTTATATAATTCCACGGTAGATTTCTTTTTTCCGGTTTCATCGTCAATAGTTGTCCATTTCCCTATGCAAGATTGCGCCATAGATTGAAAGGAAACGAGAAATACAATAACAGCAAGTAGATTTTTCATAGATTCTTTTTTTAGTTGTTTCAAAAATAAAACAATTTATCCGTTCAGAAAAATAGATTTCTTAAAAAAAAGGAAAATTCAACACGAGAACAAAAAGTTTCTCAAGATATCTTTTCCGAATGGTGTTAATATGGATTCCGGATGAAATTGAACACCATAAATAGGCAATTTCATATGTTCAATTGCCATGACAACCTTATTTTCTGAAATTCCAGTTGGAATAATTTTGAGTCCATCCTTTACTTCAACCGCCCAACTGTGGTATAACCCAACTTCGATTTCTTTCGGAAGATTAAAAAAAAGTTTACCGTCATTTACACAACGTATTTTCTCTGAAACGCCATGTTTCACGTCTTTCTGGTTATAGAGATTTGCGCCATAATACTCTGCTATCCCTTGCATCCCAAGGCAAACTCCAAAAATTTTCTTTGATTTTTCGTATTGTTTTAAAATGGGGAAAAGAGATTTTGTGTCTTTCGGCAAACCCGGACCAGGCGAAAAAACAATGCAATCAAATTGTGCAACTTGATCAATTTCTACCGCACGATCTTCCCAAACAGTAACTTCTGCGCCAAGACTTTCCAAGTAATGAAAAATATTGTACGTAAATGAATCGTAAAAATCTATGAGCAGAACTTTCAAATAGTATCTCTTTAATTGTTAAACTTGCACAAAGTTAATGAAAGTGAAAGTTTCACGGAGCTATTATTCATTTTTCATTTGGTAAATTGCACTGTTTGAATAACCCATCGCAATAGTTTTAAAACCAATGCGTTAATAGATTAATTCTATACTAAAAATGAAAAAAGCAATTCAGATTCCTGGTGCACCAGCCCCTATTGGCCCCTACAGCCAAGCTATTTTGAGTGGGAAAACCTTGTATGTCAGCGGACAAATTCCATTGAATCCATTTACAGGAAATCTAGAAATGGAAACAATTTCCGCTGCAACCCATCAGGTTATGAAAAATATCACAGCGTTGCTGAACGAAGCAGGAATGGATCTTGACTCCGTTGTAAAATGTTCTATTTTTCTAAAAAACATGGATGACTTTGCGGAAATGAATGCAGTGTATGCAAGTTATTTTTCTGCTATTCCTCCCGCAAGAGAAACGGTTCAAGTTTCAAAATTACCGCTCGATGTCTCAATTGAAATTTCCTGTATTGCACATATAGATTAAACGTTGAAAAAAATATACTCCTATAAAATAGCTGTGGTCATTGTAAATTACAATGTCGAATTCTTTTTGGAGCAATGTCTCAACTCGGTTCAAAAAGCGCTTGAACATATAAACGGCCAAGTTTTTATCGTAGACAATAATTCTATCGATGGATCTGTTGAAATGGTACAGCGGAAATTTCCAGCGTATACACTGCTTGCAAACAAGGAAAACGTAGGCTTTTCAAAAGCTAATAACCAAGCGATCCTTCAAGCAGATGCAGAATATATTTTATTGCTGAATCCAGATACAGTGGTGGAAGAAGAAACTTTTTCCAAGATTATTGGTTTTATGGATTCGCATCTAGACGCAGGTGGACTAGGCGTTAGAATGGTTGATGGAAAAGGGAAATTCCTACCGGAATCTAAGCGAGGCTTACCAACACCAGCTGTTGCATTTTATAAAATATTTGGACTCTCGAAACTATTTCCAAAATCCGAACGGTTTGGACAATACCATCTTGGACATTTAAGTGAATTTGAAACCAATCAAATCGATATTCTCAGTGGTGCCTTTATGCTTATGCGGAGCGAAGCGCTCGATAAAGTTGGTTTATTGGATGAAGCATTTTTTATGTACGGAGAGGATATTGACCTTTCGTACCGAATTCTGAAAGGCGGTTATGCAAACTATTATTTCCCTGAAACCAGAATTATTCATTATAAAGGAGAAAGCACTAAAAAAAGTTCGGTTAATTACGTTTTTGTTTTTTACCGGGCGATGATCATCTTCGCCGAAAAGCATTTTTCTCAAAAGAACGCAAAACTTTTTTCGTTTTTGATAAATGCAGCCATTTATTTTCGGGCGACGCTAGCAATTTCGATGCGTTTTATTCGGCAATCGGTCATACCATTAGTTGACTTTGCGATTCTTCTAATTGGATTATATGCATTGACGAACCAATGGCGAATTTCCAATATTGATTTCCCAGAAAGAGTTGTAAATATTGCCGTTCCAGCCTATACTTTAATTTGGATGCTTAGTATTCTATTCAATGGTGGCTATGATAATCCAGTCAAATTATCCAACTACTTCAAAAGCACGGTCATTGGAACGCTGACGATTTTAATTGTTTATGCGCTACTGCCAAAAACGTGGCAATTTTCGCGTCTTTACATTCTACTTGGAGCAGGCTGGGTCCTATTCTATTTTCTGCTTTCTCGCATCTTCCTTCATTTTTCGATTGCAAAAAAATTCAATTTAAGTCCTAAAAAAAATAAGAGATTTGCGATTGTTGGAGGGCAGGAAGAATTTGAGAGAGTGGCAGAAATACTGCAACAAACAACCCGAAAAATCGAAAGTATTGAACATGTTTCCGCTGGAGAAGAAAAAGAAAAAGGTGCCGTAGGAACATTGAATCAATTGGATCAAATACTACATATTAAAGGGATAAACGAAATTATTTTCTGCGCAAAAGACACGACTGCGCAAACAATTATTAACTGGATGACGGTGATTGATTCCACAAAAATTGACTTTAAAATAGCACAGCCAGACAGCTTATCGCTCATTGGCAGTAACTCTATTGAAACAGCCGGCGACCTCTATGTTTTGGATATAAATTCCATTACAAAAACAGAAAATATTCGTTCAAAACGCACCTTCGACATTGCGATGGGTTTTATTCTATTGGCGGGAAGTCCAGTATTGATTTGGTGCATTGAGAACAAAAAACTTTTCCTTCAAAATATATTGAGCGTTTTGATTGGTAAACTTTCATTGGTTGGATATTTTAAACTCGACTCAAAAGTATCCAATCAATTGCCCCGCATAAAACCTGGGATTTTGAATCCGACAGATTCTCTTTCGTTTCCGGATGTTAGCTTAACAGATAAATTGAACCTAATTTATGCGCGCGATTACTCCATCGGCAAAGATTTAAGTATCCTTTTGAAAGCATGGAAAAAACTAGATCGATAAATCACTAATTCCCCTTGTCTAAATGGAATTTTAGTATACTTTTGTACCCAAAAGAAATCTATTTTTCGCAGAATATGGCACAAATTGAAATCAGACTTCCTAAAATGGGAGAAAGCGTAACAGAAGCTACAATTACCAATTGGTTAAAAAATATTGGAGACGCAGTAGAGATTGACGAGCCGTTAGTGGAAGTTGCGACGGATAAAGTGGACAACGAATTGCCTTCCGAAGCTGGCGGAATTTTAATCAAACGTTTTTTTGAGAAAGATCAAGTTGCTCAGGTTGGCGATGTGATTGCTTTGATTTCTTCAGATGGTGAAAACACCGTAAATGCTAATGAACCAGCTGCAGCGGAAGCTCCGAAGGAAGTTCACTTAATTTCTGATTCTATTCAACAAGTTGCTGAAGCGGTTTCGATTGTTGAAATTGATAAAAATAGCCCTTCCGGAAAATTCTATTCTCCTTTAGTTCGCAGTATTGCTCAAAAAGAGAACATTTCTATGAACGAACTAGAAAACCTTAGCGGTACTGGTTTATCAGGAAGAGTTACCAAAAAAGATATTTTAGATTATGTAGCAAATAGATCAACAGCAAAAACAGTTGATATACCAACCAATGCTGCTGTTGTAACGTCGCCAGTTATTGCTGCTGTGCCGGCGCAAAACCAAGGGTTTTTATCCCATATCAAAGGCCCTGTTGTGATTCCAAATCCAGGAGATGAAATCATTGAAATGGATAGAATGCGAAAAATAATTGCCGAACACATGGTGATGTCTGTGCATGTTGCACCGCACGTAACTTCCTATGTTGAAGCAGACGTTACGGAAATCGTTAACTGGAGAAATAAAGTTAAAGGAGAATTTGCAAAACGAGAAGGTGAAAACATTACGTTTACCCCAATTATCATGGAAGCTATCGTTAAGGCAATCAAAGATTTTCCAATGATTAATGTTTCTGTTAGTGGCACTACGATAATCAAAAGAAAAGATATTAATCTAGGAATGGCAACTGCATTACCTTCCGGAAATCTTATTGTTCCAGTAATTAAAAATGCAGATCGTTTGAATTTAATCGGTATTACGAAAGCTGTTAATGAACTTGCAAATAATGCCCGAAACAATAAATTAAAACCAGAGGATATTCAGGGAGGAACTTTTACTGTAACGAATGTTGGTTCATTTGGAAATGTTATGGGAACACCAATAATTAATCAACCGCAAGTTGCGATTTTGGCTTTGGGAGCAATACGAAAAGTTCCTGCGGTAATTGAAACTCCAGAAGGTGACTTTATTGGAATTCGACACAAAATGTACTTATCGCATTCTTATGACCACCGCGTTGTAGATGGTTCTTTGGGAGGTCAATTCGTTCGTCGTGTGGCGGATTATTTAGAACAATTTGACTCCAAAAGAGAAATATAAATACCATTTTAAAAGTATTTTATATAAAAGTGTTAAATGTTAATTTTCACCCTTTAATGATTAATTTAAGTATATTTGTGCCTTTAAAAAACCTAATTTAAAAAACCATTATGAATAAAATTCTTTACGATCTATCAAATAAAAAAGGGATATTTTCTTTTTTATTTATCCTAACTTTTCCTCTTTTCCTAACTGCACAAATTACAGACGCAGAGGTTTTGAATATCATTCAAAATGAATCAGAACAAATAATTGTAAGTGAAAATTCCAGATTGATGCAGGAAGACTTTCTCTATCATGCTGAAATGTTAGCAGACAAATTACTCACTTTCAATTCAGAAAGTTCAAATTACAATTATAGAAAAGGGTACGTTATTTTAAATTTAAAAAAAGACCATGCCGCTGCTATTCCATTTTTTGAAAAAGCCATCTTATCTACTGATCAAAATTTTGATGCGTATAGCAGCAAAGAAAAAAGTGCTCCAACAGATGCTTTTTTTTACCTGGCTACCTGTTATCATTTAAATAACGAAATAACTAAAGCGATAGAATTATACACTAAGTTCGGTGCTGAATCTCGTCCACAATCTGGGTTGTTAAAATTATCAAAATTGCGTTTAATTCAATGCGATAATGCAAAAATTGCAATGGCAAACCCTGTGAATGTTAAGATTCAAAACCTTGGCGATAAAATTAATACAAGTAATTCAGAATATGCTCCAGTAATATCATTGGATGGAACTTCTTTATATTTCACTTCCCGCAAAGCATGGGAAAATAGAGAGTCAGATGCATTTAAAAACATTGGAACAAATGAACTTCCAGATGATATTTACACAAGTTTTATTGGGGAAAATTCTACTTGGTCAACTCCTTCTAGACTAAGCTTTTGCAGCGCAGCGCGCAACGAAGCAACAGTTTCTATAACTACGGACGAAAGAAGACTTTATATTTACCAAGATAATACTGGAAGTGGAGACATATACTACTCTGACTTTTATGCAAATAAATTTAATGACATTAAAATTATAGAAGATCAAAACGTAAATACTGAAAATTGGGAAACCCATTTGTTCGTAAATAAAGACCGAACTAAAATGTTCTTTTCTTCAGATCGACCTGGTGGTTTTGGTGGGAAAGATATCTATTACTGCACAATGGAAAGTAACGACTCTTGGTCTACTCCGGTAAATTTAGGAGCATCTATTAATTCCGTAAACGACGAAGATTCTCCATTCCTTTCCATTGACAATAAAAGGCTTTATTTTTCATCAAATGGTGAAAAAAGCATTGGTGGATTTGATATTCTTGCAAGTGAATTTGCAAAAAATAAAACTTGGTCTGATGCAAAAAATTTAGGATTTCCATTTAATTCTACTAGTGATGATATTTTCTACACAACAACTATTGATGGTTTACGGGGCTTTATGACATCTTCTAGAAAAGACGGATTTGGAAACATGGATATCTATGAAATCCAAAATAATTTCTTGGGCGTAAAATCACTAGTAGTTTTTAAGGGGAATATTACAACTTCAGACAAAACTCCAATACCAGATAATTTTGTTGTTGCTATCAAATTGACATGTAAAGATTGTGATGAAGAAGATAAAAACACTACAATTTATACTCGATCTCGTGATGGTTTATTTCTAACAGGCTTAAAACCATGTAAGACGTATATTGTGTCCTATTTTAATGCAACAGATAATGTTTCCATGTATGATGAGACATTCGCAACAGAATGTGACAAAGATACTCAAGAGATAACAAGAGAATTTATCTTGGATGTCAATAATAAAACATTAAAATTGATAGAAAAGGAGAAAGAAATTGCACCTGTTGTCGTTTCTGCATACAAGAACGTAGAGTTCATGCACTACTTTGATTACAACAAAAATAAAATTGACATTCAAAAAGGCGATTTAAAGAACTTTAAAAAACAAATTGAATCCCAATTACAAGAAGGTAGAACGCAGATTACTATTAATGTGTATTCTTCTGCATCTCAAGTTCCAACGAAAGCATTTGCATCCAACCAGCGCCTTGCTGAGATTAGAGCGGAGAATCTTAAGTATGATATCTTAAATTATTTTGAGGCAAATCCAGAATACAAAGGCAAAGTCAATGTTGTTATTGTTACAGCTATTGTGGATGGGCCTGAATACATAAAGGATAAAGACAATAAAAAGAAATACTCGCCATACCAATTCGTAGGGCTAAAAACGGAATAAAGAGCTCTTTTGAAAAAGTCCGGTCAAGACCGGACTTTTTTTTGATTGATAAAACAGAGAAAATTAAAAAAACAATGCGCATTAATTTAGAAAAACCTCTAGCTATTTTCGATTTGGAAACGACTGGTATTAATATCACGAGTGATAGGATTGTTGAAATCGCGATTATTAAAGTTTATCCAGAT
>JBIKZR010000266.1:0-3596 GCA_044354635.1 Crocinitomicaceae bacterium
GCATTAATTTCTATCTCTTTTTATAAAGACCACACATGCGTGGTCTTTTTTTATGTCTAAACATTCTTGTTTTCGTATATTTGAATCAAATCATTTTGAAATTGACCGAGTTAAAATCCGAATATCATACTGCACTTCGGGCAGCTGTTGAAGCTTCTGAAAAAATAATGGAAATTTATTTAAACGGTTTTGAAACGGAATTTAAATTGGATGGCTCCCCTGTAACGCAGGCGGACCTTGCTGCTTCTACAATCATAGATTCCTATTTGGAAACAACTGGAATCCCAATCACAAGTGAGGAAAGTATTAAAATTGATTACGCCATTCGAAAAGAATGGAGGGAATCCTGGTGTGTAGATCCTTTAGACGGCACAAGAGAATTCGTGAAAAAGAATGGTGAATTTGTAGTAAATATTGCGCTGATTAGC
Organism: Crocinitomicaceae bacterium; assembly: GCA_044354635.1. Lineage (GTDB taxonomy): Bacteria > Bacteroidota > Bacteroidia > Flavobacteriales_D > Crocinitomicaceae > M0103. Next base: position 429 of record JBIKZR010000266.1, read on the forward strand.
AATGGCGTTCCTATTTTCGGGATAATTGCTTCGCCTGTAAATAGAAAAATTTTGGTTGGAGGAAGGGAAATCGGTGTGTTCATTATTGCATTCCATGATTTAACTAATTCAGAACATTGGATAAAATTGGAAACGCCAAAAAACGTAAATATCCCGCTGATTATAACGTGTTCAAGAAGCCATGATTCGGGACCAATTCTAGATTTTTTGAAAGAATTAGAACCGAAACATCCAGAAATTAATTTTATCAAAAAAGGTTCTGCTCTTAAGTTTTTTGACTTGGCGGAAGGGAAAGCGGATGCTTATCCAAGATTTGCGCCAACCATGGAATGGGATATTGCTGCCGGTCAGGCAATTTTGGAAGCGCTTGGGGGAACAATTGTTCACGCCACCACAAACCAATCGTTAGTGTATAATAAATCGGATTTAACCAATCCTTCTTTCCTTGCTAAGTCCAATGCATTACTTAAAATGCAATGAAAAAATTTACCGCCATATTGCTGATTTTAATTCCATTTTTCCATGCAATGGGTCAACAAAATACGCTGCTTTTAAATTCTTTTTTCAAGGATTGTTTATTGGATAACTCCGAAAAAAATAGTCCCATTGGATCCTCTTTTTTTCCAAAATTTGAAAGTGAAACAGGAATTAATTCCAGACTTAAAGACAGTAGTTTGCAATACTACGATGTTACAGAAACACTTTTTAAAAAGCACCTTTTTGAAGTTAAAGGGCAGAACTACTATTTGACAATTTCTCCAGTTATTGATTTGGCAAAAGGCAAAGATTTATCGGATACATCCGGAAGAAAATTATTTCAAAATACAAGGGGATTTTTTATAGAAGGTGATTTATTCAAGAATTTTTCGTTTTCAACCTCCTTATTTGAAAATCAGAGTAGGTTTGCACACTATGAATCTGACTTTTATTCTTCTGTTGGTGAATTGTATCCAAATTCAAGCGGTGGTTACACAACTCAAAATGCAGTAATTCCTGGAAGCGGAAGAACCAAGCCATTCAAAGAAACTGGATTTGATTACGCCTATGCCATTGGGAACATTGTCTACAAACCGCATCGATCCATCCTTTTGAGCGCAGGAAACACTTCTCATTTTATTGGAGATGGACACCGCTCTATTTTACTTTCCGACAACAGCGCACCCGCACCATTTTTCCGAGGTACAATTCAACTTTCACCGAAATGGAAATTCGATTATTTACGGATGCGCTTGGTAAATCTTTTGCGGAAACCTGCTAGCTCCTCGGTTGAATCGTATTACGAAACAAAAGGATATTCTGTAAATTACCTTTCTTATTTACCAAATCCCAAACTTTGTATTAGTTTTTTTGAAGGTGTCGTTTGGTCACGAGGAGACTCAATTCTTTCTAAAAAAGTGCACCCGCTCTACTACAATCCTATTCCGTTTGTTGCAAATCTATCCCTTTCTGAAAAGGAAATTTATTCCATAATTGGTTTAAATTTATCTTATTCTCTTGTTCCAAAACATAGATTTTATGGGCAATTTGCACTAGGTAATATAGACGCCAAACAAATAGCGTATCAAATAGGCTATCGCGGTTACAATTATTTTGGGTGGAAAAACTTTATGGTACAATTAGAATACAATTCCGTTTCCAAAAACATGTATTCTTCTAGCAATCCACGCTTAAATTACAGCCATTATAATTTGCCTTTATCACACAGCAAAAGCAGTTCCTTTCAAGAATTTATTTTGCGTAGTAATTTTGAACGGAAACGATTTTACATCGATATGAAAAGCATCGTGTATTTTGTGAAAGATTATTCTTCCCTTGATCTTCTGGCTGTTCAAAAAATTGTCACAAGAGAAACGGGATCTATTTTTCTTCAAAAAATGGAACTTGGTTACCGCTTTAATAAGAAAATGAATCTTACCATTTTCAGTAGTTTACAATTTCGAGCAGAAATGTTTTCAGAAAAACAGCATTCGAACCAATTATTCATTGGAATACGAACAGGAATTACGAACCATTACAACGATTTTTAATGCGGATTTTTAGCCTAATAGCACTTCTTGTTCCCTTCGTTATTTTCGGACAAATAGTTACCGAAACGGTAACGGAAGAAATGCCGAATGATTCTGTCTTTCCTGCTTCTCTTCAACTGCACACTTCTGTAAAACCATATAGTTTAAGCCAAAAACAGCAAACTGCTTTGGTTCGTTTTAATCGTAAATCGCGTCTTTTTTCCGGTAATTTAAACCCTTTGGTTGATTTAAATTACCGCTATTTCAATGACCAGCAATTTCGCAGCGGAGCAGGAATCGCCTTAGAAAGTAATTTCCAAAAAAAATGGCATTACCGCGCATCAATTATTGGAGGAATTGGATCTGGCGATTCAACCTTTCAAACAAATAGTAGTGTGTTAGATGGCAATCCAAAAAAGTATTCATATCTAGATGCGAAAGGACGAATTACCTATATGCCAAATGAAATTTTCAATTTTCAAGTTGGAATAGACCATAATTTTATTGGAGAAGGCAATCGATCGATGTTTTTGAGTGATTATGGCAAAGTTTATCCTTTTGGTCAAATAAAAGCAAATTTCTGGCGATTTGAATACACCATTTTATACCAGTTTTTTAAAGAGCAAGTTGGGGAAAATTGGCAGCGAAAAAACGGTGCTACCCACCACATTAGCTTCAATGCTGCAAAATGGTTGAACTTTGGTTTTTTTGAATCGGTAATTTTCCAACCCAAAGACACCTTGCTCAATCGAGGATTTGATGCGGAATATTTGAATCCTGTTGTTTTTTATCGTCCGCAAGAGTATTCTCTCGGTTCTTCCGACAATGTTTTATTGGGGGTAAGTTTCACTGCAAAATATAAAAAACAGGTACTGTATGGCCAGTTGATTTTAGACGAATTCTTCCTTGCAGAAATAAAGGCAAAATCTGGCTGGTGGGCAAACAAATACGGTGGACAAATTGGTATAAAAGGACGATTTAATCGAGGTAAAAGTAATTTCTTCTACCGAACAGAATATAATTTTTCAAGACCTTATACCTATTCACATTTAAGTGCAGGACAAAATTATGGAAACCAAGGAATGCCGCTTGCGCATCCGTATGGAGGAAATTTTATGGAACTTTTAGGCGAATTTAAGCTGCAGCGAAATAGGTGGTCTTT
>JBIKZR010000267.1:0-3589 GCA_044354635.1 Crocinitomicaceae bacterium
AAATATGGAACTGCTGTAAATTTCAATTATTCTAGTGCTTACCGACCAATGCGCCATACAGCTGGCATTAATCCCTTGGATTCAACGGGCGTAACGTATACGAGCGGACCTTTTTATATGAGCGATAGTTTGTATTGGAGAGATATCAATTTTAACATCACGAAAAAATTCAATAAAAACTTCAACTTAATATTTAGTTATTTTAACATTGTTGTAAACAATGATGTTGCAACCGTGACAAAAGAAGTTGGTCTAATTAAGTCTAATGTTTTTGTTTTGGAATTGGGTTATAAATTCAACAACAAGCAATCTATTCGTGTGGAGGCTCAAACGCTCTTTGTGAACAGAAGAGATTCGTTAGAAAACGATGTTCGCTTAATCGATTTCAAAAATGAAAATAGTATTAACTACGGAGACGCAAGGGCTGTTGATAAAGGAGATTGGGCAACGATTTTAATAGAATATACTATCAATTCTCATTGGTTTGTAAGTGCGATGGATCAATATAATTTTGGGAACCAAGACAGTCACCATCGTACACACCATCCATATTTTAATGTTGGTTACATTCGCGAAGCAACAAGAATCACACTTGGATATGGCCGCCAAAGAGCAGGTTTATTTTGTGTTGGCGGCGTTTGCCGACCAGTTCCAGCTTCCAACGGCTTGACTGTTTCTTTAACCCATAGTTTCTAAATTTTACGGTATGAAAAGATCTTTTTTTGCTCTTCTGACAATCGTCGCAGTTCTATTCTCCTCTTGTGACAAAGTGGAGAATCCATTTCCTCCAAAGGTTAATACAGATTTGGACACAACGATTTATGCGGGAAACTGGAGTGATTATGTTGCAAATGAATGGCCTGATTTTTCCAGTATTCCGAATGAAAATCTAGAAAGAAATGTTTTGATTGAAGATTTTACAGGACATAATTGTAGTTTTTGTCCTGCAGCTGGAGAAATAGCACATGCAATTCATGTTAATAATCCTTTACGCGTTTTCATCGCAAGTATTCATGCTTCCAATACAATTAGTGGAACTTCTTCCTTCCAAGATATTAATACAGCGCAAGGATATACAATTGATTTTAAAAATGCCAACGGTTTGGAATTGGGCAAGTACTTTGGATATACCTTGACAAATTCTGGGTTTTTTGGAAACCCAGCCGGAACAATTAGCAGAACAAACGATGGTGGGGAGTATTTTCCAGCTTCTGGTTCTTGGTCAACAAAAACGAATGCAGTTCTTGCTTCACCCTTAAAGGTTGCAATTAAAGCGAAACTTAATTATTTTGAATTGCCAAAGCATGGTTTTTTCTTGCACACAGAAGTTGAGAAATTGGATAATGCGCTTGCAAATGAATTGGCAATGGTTGTTTATATTATGGAAGATTCATTGGTTGGACCCCAAAATGTAACCAATGTATTTACGCCTGATTACGTGCACAGAGATATTATGCGCGGAACGATTGATGGCCAAACGTGGGGACGAACGCTAACTTCAACGATGTTGAATAGCGGGAAATATTATTTTGATTACAGCTTTATTCTGCCAAATCAACTCGGCCAAGCTGGCATTACAACCACACACAATGCAGAAAACATGCATGTTTTAATTTACGTTTATGACAAAGTAACTCTTGAGATTTACCAAGTGATCAAACAAAAAATTATTGGATAGAATTAATACTACTGCGTATTTTCCTAAATATTTGTAAGTGAGAGCGTTTGGTCTTCTTCCCAATTATTTTCAATTTTTAACACTCTTAGAACTTGCTTTTCTTGTTTTTTAGCCTTAAATTGTATCGAACAAAAACAAAAATGCTATGCTAGAATTGACCAAAAAGATTCTTACGAAAGTTAGTTTTGATGCGCTATTATTTCAAAAGGAACTATTCAAAGCGCTAAAGTGGATTACGGATTCAAATGACATTAAAAAATTTCAAGAATGGTGCATAAGTGAGTTCTCAACATTACATCCAACAATTATTAAGAAAGCATTTGCGCTGTAAAAAGATAACTAAAAAGGCTACAATTTTACACCTTTTTAGCTACTTGAAAGTTTAATTTTCTTCCACGAGCACTGCTGTGCCGTATGCCAAAACTTCTGTTAAGCCTTGCATTACCTCGTTGGACTCGTAACGCATATTTATTATTGCATTTGCGCCAGTTTGTTTTGCGTTGTCAATCATCAATCGCAATGCTTCTTCTCTTGAATTCTCGCAAAGCTCTGTATAGATTGTGCTTTTTCCACCAAACATTGCCATAAATCCACCAGCAATATTACCGCCTAATCCGCGCGAACGAACCGTAATTCCTCTCACTAATCCCAATTGTTTTTTGATTGTAAAACCTTCTAGATTGGTGCTCGTTGTGATCAACATCTGTTCTTCCATTTTTATTCTATTTTAATTAAATATATAGTTGATTAAAAAGCTTATTCGAATTCGATTAAAACCGCTCCTTTATCTACAATTTGATTTGCGTTTACTAAAATTGCCTTTACAATACCAATGCCTTCCGCTTTTAAAACATTTTCCATTTTCATTGCTTCCAAAGAAAGTATTTCGTCTCCAATTGCCAATTCTTGACCAATTGAAACTGCAACTTGAACAATTCTTCCCGGCATCGGAGCGATCAATTCCTTCAATTTCCGAACTTTGGGAATATCTAATCCCATGGCGGAAATTAATTCGTCCAATTCTCCTTTTTTATGCACCTCAAAAACACGGTGGTTAATTTTTAGTTTCAGAAAATTGTTTTCGGATTGGTCTTCCAAAAGTTCCCCGAAGAATTTCTGGCCTTTATAGGTTAAGGTAAAAAACCGGTGATCGTCCCATTTGATAACAGCACCTTCTGCAACGATAGTATCCGCGCCATCAAAACTCCATTTATGATTTGACATGTTTCAATTATTTTTACCAAAAGTAATCGAAACTGCAGCTACTTGGATATTTTTATTGGTAAGAATTCAAATTAATTGTTGAATTTTACGTAAACTAATTTGACACATGAAAAAAAGCATTGCAATTATCTGCCTTCTTACCCTTGTTGCTTGTGGTACAAAGAAATCAGATACTCCAGAAAATGTAAGTACAACGGTCGGTAATCAAAACACAAAAGACACGCTATTAGCAGCTGATTCGGTGAAAACTCCAGAAAAACGACCAACTTACCGCGCAGCTGAAACAATTCTTACCGACTTAATTCACACGAAGCTAGAAGTTAATTTTAATTGGACAAATTCACGCATGAATGGAATTGCTACAATTACCGCAAAACCGCATTTTTATGCTTCCGATAGTTTGATTTTAGATGCAAAAGGAATGGACATTTTAAGCGTTCAACTGGATAAAAAGGATCTTTCTTTCTCCTATGTGGATAGTTTGACTTTGAAAATAAAACTGAATAAAACCTACAGCAGAAAAGAAAAATATACGGTTGTAATAAACTATGTAGCAAAACCCGATGAACGCAAAACGGGAGGAAGTAGCGCCATTACTTCTGATAAAGGGCTTTATTTTATTAATCCAAAAGGAGAGGATCCTAATAAAATGCCTCAGATTTGGACACAGGGAGAAACGGAATCAAG
>JBIKZR010000269.1:0-3584 GCA_044354635.1 Crocinitomicaceae bacterium
CATTTGATGGAAAGAGCACTCCAATAACAAAAGGTAATTACGATGTAATCGAATTTTATGGTGTCGACGAAAACAATGGCACCATATACTATACTGCAGCTGAAAAATCGCCAATTTCAAAAGCCATTTATCGCATTAATTTAGATGGTTCTTCTAAAAAATCTTTAAGCCTGGAAACGGGAACAAACGATGCTGAATTTACTACTGGAATGAAATACTTCGTGAAAACCTATTCCACAGCAAACGAACCACCAGTTTATACGCTTTGCAACAAGGAAGGAGAAGAGATTACGGTATTGGAGGACAATAAACGCTTGAAATCCGTTTTAAAGAATTACACGATTTCCACGAAAGAATTTGTGAAATTCCATTCGGGTGAAACCGAGTTGAATGGTTGGATAATAAAACCAAAGAATTTTGATGCAAATAAAAAATATCCCGTTTTTATTACCGTTTATGGCGGACCTGGACACAACGAAGTAAATGATGCGTGGGATGGAAATGATTTTATGTACCACCAATTGCTAGCACAAAAAGGATATATCGTAGTTTCCGTTGATCCAAGAGGAACCATGTACCGCGGAGCAGATTTTAAAAAATCAACTTATTTGCAACTCGGAAAATTGGAAACTGAAGATTTTATAGAAACCGCAAAAGAACTGCAAAAAATGCCGTTTGTAGATGCAGATAGAATTGGAATCCAAGGATGGAGCTATGGCGGATTTATGACTTCCCTTGCAATGACAAAAGGAGCAGATCAGTTTAAAATGGGAATTGCAGTCGCTCCAGTAACAAATTGGCGCTATTATGACAATATCTATACGGAAAGATTTATGCGTACACCAGCTGAAAACACAAGCGGTTACGATGAAAATTCTCCTATTAACTTTGTGAAATTACTCAAAGGAAAATACCTGCTGATCCATGGTTCAGGGGACGACAATGTACATTACCAAAATACCATGGAAATGGTGAATGCATTGGTGAAAGCGGACAAACAGTTTGATTTATTTATTTACCCAAATAAAAATCATGGGATTTACGGCGGAAACACACGTAACCACCTATTTAACATGATGTTAAGCTATACACTGGAAAATTTATAAAATAATCAAATTAAATTTTTTGGTATTTTTTTAGGAAATTTTATAAAATAATCGTAACATACTAATTAGTTAAAACAAATTGTTTATTAATTTAGACGAGTTAAAAAATTAAAACACATAATTAGGTAGAACTACAATGAGCGAGATTGCAAAAATTGAACTTGACGGAAAAACATTTGAATTTCCAGTAATCGAAGGAACAGAAAATGAAAAAGCGATTGACATTAGTAAACTTCGCGATGCCACGGGATATATTACATTAGACCCCGGTTATAAAAATACTGGAGCAACAAAAAGTTCCATTACCTATCTGGATGGTGAAAAAGGAATCCTTCATTACAGAGGTTATTCCATTGAACAATTGGCAGAAAAAGCGTCTTTTATTGAAGTTGCCTATTTGTTAATCTATGGAAATCTTCCAACCCAATCGGATTTGGATATTTTCACAAATAGTATTACAAAACATACCTTGGTTCATGAGGACATGAAGCAATTTTTCGAAGCGTATCCTGCAAAAGCACACCCAATGGGCGTTTTAGCGTCTATGGTTTGTTCGCTTTCTACGTTCTATCCTGAATCTTTAGATCCAAATAGAAGTCCGGAAGCAAAAGATCTTACGATTTTACGTTTACTCGCAAAATTACCGACACTTGCTGCATGGTCTTACAAAAATGCGATGCGTCACCCGTTCATGTATCCTAAAAATGACCTTGATTACTGTTCGAATTTCTTGCACATGATGTTTGCAATGCCAACAGAAAACTATACGGTTGATCCGGTTGTCTCCAACGCATTGAATAAACTGTTGATATTGCATGCAGACCACGAGCAAAATTGTTCTACTTCAACTGTTCGAATTGTTGGTTCTTCTCAAGCAAATCTTTACGCATCTATTTCTGCAGGAATTTCAGCGTTGTGGGGCCCACTTCATGGCGGTGCAAATCAAGCGGTAATTGAAATGTTGGAACAAATTCACGCAGATGGTGGCGATGTTGATAAGTGGGTTACAAAAGCGAAAGACAAAGAAGATCCTTTCCGTTTAATGGGATTTGGTCACCGCGTTTACAAGAATTTTGATCCACGTGCTACAATTATCAAAAAAGCGTGTGACGATGTTCTGGAAAAAATGGGAATCAACGATCCAATGCTTGAAATTGCTAAGAAATTAGAAAAAGTGGCGTTGGAAGACGAATACTTCAAATCGCGTAATTTATATCCAAACGTAGATTTCTATTCAGGAATAATTTACCGTGCGCTAGGAATTCCAACCGAAATGTTTACTGTAATGTTTGCAATTGGTAGACTACCAGGATGGATCGCACAGTGGAAAGAGATGACAGAAAACAACGAGCCAATCGGACGTCCAAGACAAATTTATACTGGAGCAACCCCGAGAGAATACGTTTCAATCGAAAAAAGATAAAATTCTTCTATTTTTAGGCATTAAAAAAGTCCTGTTTCAACTGAAACAGGACTTTTTTTTTAGTTTTTAGCTTGTAATTTGCCTAAATAAAATAATTAATTCTTCTTAATCCTCTTGTTCTATTTCTTCTGTTTCATCAGAATCATTGATATCTAATCCTTCTTTTTCAGAATCCACTAGTTTGTGTAATTTTTTCGTGCCATCGTAAATGGAATACTTACGGAAACTACACTCTATATCGCCATTGAAAACTTTAATTTTTCGATCTGGACGAAGTCCCAATGTTTTAAAACCTTCCTCACTGCCAGAAATAACCCAGCAATCATAGCCCTTCATTTCATTTTTCATCCAACTTCCGAGTTGCTCATACATCTCTTCAATATTGTCGCCCATACGAAGACCATAAGGAGGATTTGTAACAACAACGCCTTTTTCTTCAATTCGCTTCACCTGTTCAAAAGATTGAACGGAAGTTTCAATGAAACGGCCAAAAACTAAACCCCTAAGATTTCTTCTCGTTTTCGTAACCATTTCGTCGCTTAAATCCGAACCAACAATGCGACAAGGAAGTTCTTTCACATGTTTTTTGGCGGAAGAATATATTTCTTCCCAAAGTTGCTCATCGTAGCCAATAAAATTCTTGAACGCATAATGTTGCCTTTCGATATTCGAAGGAATTCCAGTTGCTAGAAACGCAGCTTCTATTAACAGCGTTCCTGAACCACAAAAAGGATCTATAAAAGGTGATTTTCTATCCCAGTTGGTCATCCGAATCAATCCAGCAGCAACAACTTCATTCATCGGCGCCTCTCCAATCGCTTCGCGGTAACCACGTTGAAACAAAGGCAAACCACTTGTATTCAATGAAATAGTCACCTTATCCTGAATGATATACACGTCAAAAACTACTTGTGGCGTTTTAATATTTACGTCCGGTCGATTTCCGCTCACATTTCTAAACGTGTCCACGATGGCATCTTTCACCAATAAAAATGGAAACTGCGAATGCTTGAATAAATCGGAAAATACAGCACCTTTTACCGCAAATGTTTTGT
>JBIKZR010000268.1:0-3584 GCA_044354635.1 Crocinitomicaceae bacterium
AACCACAGCGACTGGTATTTTGCACTTAAATAAAGTGCAATGGTAAACGCAACGCCATTGAACATCCAATGTACCAAAATTGCCCAACGTCTTTTAATGTGTTTCGTGATAATCAGTTTCTCTGGTCTATTTATTCTGTCTGCCTTTACGTCAAAATAATCATTGATGATATTTCCCGCCGCAGCAATCAAGACTGTTGAAAAAACGAGCAAAAAGAAATCCACCCCATCATCGTCAATTTTTTGGTAGTAATTGACGGATTGAATGTAATGCCGCACGCCGTACATTGTCAGAACAATGATAGCCATGTTTATTGGACGAATAAGTTTTATAAAATGCATTATTTCAGTATTTTATATTCAGTTCTACGATTCGATTGATGCGCAATTTCGCGTTCCTGTTCTGTTGCTAATTTGGCAATTTCACTGTCCGAAAGTACAGGTTTTGTTTCGCCATACCCTTTGAACGACATTCGCTTTGCATCCATTCCTTTGGCCACAATATAGTCATAAACTGCTTTGGCTCTGTCATTTGACAATTTTAAATTATCCTTATCGTCTCCACGCGTGTCTGTATGTCCACCAATTTCAATTTTCAATGTTGGATTATTTTTAAGGAAATCGTATAATTTATTCAATTCAATAAAGGATTCGGAGCGCAAGGTTGCTTTACCAAAATCGAAGAAAACATTTGCTAGCAGCGTTGGTTGTTCATTCGTAATTGGCACCATCGGCACATCCATGTGAATTGCTTTTTGACCGTTAGGATCTAACATGTTGAAGTTTCTGGAGAAAAAAGTATATCCAGGATAACTTACATTCAGCGCATATTCATGATTCACAGGCAAAGAAACCATAAATTCTCCCGTAGTTTTGTCCGCTTCCGAAACAATCACCTCTTTTCCGGTTTTTAAATCCACCAACTGAAATTTTCCTGGAACCGGTTTACGATCCGTAATATCAAAGACAATACCTTCAAAATAAAGCGTTTTTGTGGGGCGAAGTTCCTCCGGCATTGTGAAGTAGTAGATGTCTAAATCGCCAAATCCACCTTTTCGATCCGATGCAAAATAGGCAATCTCGCCATCTGGGGAAACCATCAATGAATTTTCGTCGTATTTTGTGTTTATCGGATAGCCAAGATTTTCTGGATTTGACCAGTTTCCAGATGCATCCATTCTAGAAACGAATAAATCCGAGCCGCCCATCCCTCGGTGACCCCGCGTTGCAAAATAGAGCGTTTTTCCGTCGGGATGAATAAGGACGGATTCTTCTTGGTACGGCGTATTTATATTCCCTGGTAATCTTTCTGCGGTTGACCATTGCCCATTTTCCAATAGTCGGGAAACGAAAATATCGGAATCATTTGGTTCGCCTCTTTTACTCACGCGACGAATAAAATAAAGCGTTTTCCCGTCTGCTGAAAGCGAAGGCTGCGATTCCCAGCTAAAGGTGTTTACATTACCTGGAAGGTTGATAGGATCTGTCCAACGGCTGCCTAATTTTTTCGTGTAAAAAAGGTCGCAACTTCCTTTTCCGGTTCTATTTTCTCCGTAATTATTATCTCCAGACTGATCTGAACATGCAACAAAGATTAACGATCTGCCATCTGCAGAAATGGTTGGGGCTCCTTCATTTAAAACAGTATTTACATTCGATGGCATCGGAGTGGAAGTTCCCCAAATGTTTTGCGCATTCAGTTCTGAAACATAAAAATCTTCCTGTTCTTTCGCCAGCGTTCGACCATCGTCAATTCTTCGGGTAAACAAGATGGTTTTTCCATCCACTGTAATCGATGGGAAATATTCAGGATCGGCGGTATTGATTCCAGGACCGATATTTATTGGATTAAAGTTTTTTGGATGTTTTAGTGCGTCCAGCGCAAATTCGCAATTTCCCTGAATTTCATAGGCTTTTTTGACCAAACTAGGATTGGCATTGCGGTTTCGAATAAACAGTTCTAAGTTGCGCAAACTTTTTTCATACTCCCCAACAGCATGCTGCAAATTTGCAAGAAAAAAATAAGTACTTCCCGATGGACTATGGTTTGGGTTTATTCCTAAAGCGGCTTCATAATGTGAAATTGCAGCTTCATAATTTCCAATATATTCATAGTATTCCCCGGAAAGCAGGTGCGCTTCCCAAAATTTTGGATCTTTCTCCAAAGCTTTATCCAAATAGGAAATACCTGCAGTATAATTCGGAAGTTTTGTTTTTGGATCTAGGGTTAAACGCGGTGCTTCTTGACCTTGTTCGAATAGTTTGATTGCTTTTTTATTGGATGAGGAATACTTGAGTTGCGCTGTAGAGCAGGAAGCAAAAAAAAGTAAACTTAAAACGAGTAGCTTGAATTTCATACTTACGGTATATTCATGAATTTATGCGTCTGCAGTGAAATATTCCATCTTGGATTTTTTTTCACAAAATCGATAATCAATGGCAAGAATCGTTCCTGTTTTGACCATTCCGGTTGGAGGTAAAATTTACAGGATTCACCTACTTTTTCGGCAAGTTGTTGCGCCCATTCAAAATCAGAAGGATGGCTAATAATAATTTTCAATTCATTTGCTTTTACAAAGGCTTCCGTAACTGGAGCTTTAAACTTTTTTGGGGAGAAGCAATACCAATCAACGTTTCCATTCAATTTATAAGCTCCAGAAGTTTCTATTGCGACTTCCATTCCCAGTTTTTTTAAGCGGGAAACCAAAGCGGTCAAGTCATACATTGCAGGCTCACCGCCAGTTATTACAACAAAATTTGTTCCGGAGGTACGTACTTCATTCTCTAGAAAATCGAGTGATTTCAATGGGTGTTCGTTCGCATTCCAACTTTCTTTGACATCGCACCAAACGCAACCAACGTCACAGCCAGCCAAGCGAATAAAAAAAGCGGGTCTTCCAGAGTAGAAACCTTCTCCTTGAATGGTATAGAAATATTCCATTACTGGCAATTCCAGCGTTGGGTCGACATCTTTTACGTGCATGGTCACAAAAATAGCGAAATTATTCTTGAATACACCGGAGAGAATGCAGGATGTAAATAACGTAGATGAAACAAAAAAAGAGCCTTTAATTTAATTCAACTTTTCGCCACGACTCTTTTAAGCGGTTGTATTCTTGCAGAAAATCAATTAAACCTTTCTGTTTTTCGGCTTTTGAAATGTCTTGTGTTATTAATTCAAAGCAATTTCTAATTCGTTTCAGCATGGTAGACTCGGGTATTTTATTCTTTTTATATGCCGGAAAATCAATTGTTCTAAAAATTTTCATGATTTTATTTTTCTGTGCAATTTCCATTTTTACTGGATTTTCTTTTTGATCCAAAATATACAGAATAGGCAGTAATTTGGCACTGCGATCAATAAAATAGCGCAGAATAAAATCTACTTCATTTCTATATTGAATGTTTTCGAGCGTCATTTTATTTTTTTAAGCGACCAGTGCATTTTCCAAATTAAATAAAAAGGAAATCCCACCTAAATCGATTAAGCCAACGAAAGGAATTTTTAGTTGAATAAATTATTTTATTCTGCGGAACAAATGGTTTTATATATTTGCCTAACTAAAAATTAAAATGTCATGAAAA
>JBIKZR010000270.1:0-3583 GCA_044354635.1 Crocinitomicaceae bacterium
AGAAAAGTTGAAAATTTACGCGAAAACTTTGAGAAGTTATTGAAAGATGGAATACTTTTCAATATGAATTGATCCCGTATCGACCGCGTTTTGATTGTATATTGATTTCAATTTCAGTTAATTATATATCTAGTTTTCAGGTTTTATATTTGTAAAATCCTGTTATAAAAAATTTCCATTAAATATTTCTAAAATACTTGTCGAAATAAACTTTTTGACTATCTTCAAGTAAATGATGACAAAAGACCCACAAGAAATTAGTAATCCAGCCGAATTTACAGAACGATTTATCAACCAGACTAATCAGTCGATATTTTTAACAGGAAAAGCAGGAACAGGAAAAACAACTCTTTTACGCAAGATTGTTGCCTCTACACATAAAAACACCGTAATCGTTGCTCCAACAGGAATTGCTGCCTTAAATGCTGGCGGCGTTACAATTCATTCCTTCTTTCAATTGCCTTTTGGAGGATTTGTTCCGGAATTTGGCGTAGCTCCACAATTTACAAATTCCGTCAAATTGGAAACAAAAGAAAGTCTGATGCGGCATTTTACGATGAATAAAAAGCGGCAAAATTTACTTCGCAGTCTAGAATTGCTAATTATTGATGAGGTAAGTATGCTGCGTGCTGATTTGTTGGATGCAATGGATTGGACCCTGCGAAATGTGCGGCGCATTAACGAGCCTTTTGGTGGAATTCAGGTATTGTTTATTGGCGATTTACTGCAATTACCGCCTGTTGTGCGCCAGGAAGAATGGAGTATTTTACGTAAATATTATGCTGGAATGTTTTTTTTCAGTGCCCATGTTTTTCAACAACAAACGCCGCTTTACATTGAACTGTCGACAATTTATAGGCAACAAGACCAGGATTTTATTCAGGTTCTTAATAATTTACGCAACAATCAGATAACGGAAGAAGATGTGCAAGCGCTCAATAAATTTGTAAAACCAAATTTTGACGCTTTACAAGAAGAAGGGTATATCACACTTACAACGCACAATAATAAAGCGGATGAAATGAACGCGAAGGCTTTGCGAACATTGTCCACTAAATCATTGAAATACAATGCTGAAATAACAGGAGAATACCCGCCGCATTTGTATCCGATTGAGCCGGAAATGGAGCTGAAAGTTGGAGCGCAAATCATGTTTATTAAAAATGATATTTCCTTTGATAAAAATTTTTACAATGGTAAAATGGGGCGCATTGAAGCACTGAGTGCCGAAGAAATTAGTGTTTATTTTCCGGACGAGAAAAGAAGAATTGTTGTGGAAAAATACGAATGGACAAACATCAAATACAAGTTGAACGATAAAACTGGCGAGATTGTGGAGGAAGTAATGGGAACTTTCGTGCATTATCCGCTTAAACTAGCTTGGGCAATCACGGTGCATAAAAGTCAGGGATTGACATTTGAAAAAGCAGTTTTGGATGTTTCAGATGTTTTTGCTCCCGGACAGGCGTATGTTGCTTTGTCGCGTTTGAGATCTATGGAGGGTCTTGTTTTATTGAGTCCAATGCGCATGAATGGCTTGTCCAACGACCAGCAAGTTGTCGCTTATTCCGAAAATAAAGCCAATGAAAAAACCCTTGAAGTGCAATTGGAATTTGGAACGAAGAAATTTTTACTCGAAACAATTTCAGCGGCTTTTGACTGGTTCGATTTAAATTCTAAATGGGGAATTCATGCCGCGAGTTACCAGATGGCTAGCTTAAAAAGTGAAAAGGGCAAAAATAAATCGTGGGTAACCTTGCAAACACAAGTTATTCAATCCAGCATGGATCCAGCGAAGAAATTCAGAAACCAATTGGAGACTATTTTTAGGACAGAAAGAGTAGATTTGGAATTTGTGCACGAACGCATGCAGGCGGCATACACCTACTTTTTCAAAACACTGGATGGCGTTTTATCCTCCAATTTAAAGAAAATAGCAGAGTTGAGTCGCGTAAAAAAGACGAAACAATATGCAGAAGAGCTGGAGGAATTAGACGAATTATTGACTGCAGCCATTCTTAAAATCAAAAAGGCGCGCTTACTCATTGAAGCAGTTTTAGCCGGTCGACCAATAACAAAAGAAGTAGTCTGGAACGACGAAATAAAGAATTATAAACTTTCGAAAATTGCTGCACTAAAACAGGACTTGCGACAAAACCCTTCTTTGTTAGATATCGAAGATGAGGAAATTGATTATATTTCAATTCGTAAAAAAAGTAGCGAAATCAAAGAGAAAAAAGAGAAGAAGAGCACCTACGAACAAACCCTGGAACTTTTTAGAATTGGAAATTCCTTAGAGGAGATTAAGCGCATT
Organism: Crocinitomicaceae bacterium; assembly: GCA_044354635.1. Lineage (GTDB taxonomy): Bacteria > Bacteroidota > Bacteroidia > Flavobacteriales_D > Crocinitomicaceae > M0103. Next base: position 2,315 of record JBIKZR010000270.1, read on the forward strand.
AGACAAATTTCTTCGCAAACAGTTATCAGTCATTTTGTGCAATTAATCAAGGCGGAAAAGATGGAGTTGAACGAAGTAATGGATGATCAGCGGATTTCAGAATTGGCCGATTTCTTTGGCGATTATGAAGGAACATCGCTTTCCCCTTTGAAGGAACGATTGGGAAATAAAGCCACTTGGGATGAATTGAAATTATACCAAGCTTCAACCATGCGTTAAAAAAGTTTTTCCTTTAATGCTTTTGATGGGAAACTTCCAATTTCCCTATTTTAAGGTAAAAGCCACCGGATGTATGTTTGGATGGTTTTGCTGTTCGGAAGTCAATTTCTTTTTTAATTGCCGTTCCCAAACGAGAGGTAATTGGTTGAATTGGATTCGACATGTCATTGAAAGCTAGGGAAACGTAGTTTTTGTCTTGGTTTTCTTTTGATTGCTGTGCGATTAAAATTGTCTGCGTAACATTTCCGTTATCCTTTTCTTTCCCTTTGTCGGTAAGGAAAGTCGAATTGCGTTCAATTTCATTTTTTATCTCAGAATTCGGTTTAACCGTATTAGAGGAATCAATAGCTTGTATAAAAGTTTGTTTTTTGGACGCTTGCATTTTTTGGGTATTCGTTTGCGTCAATCTATACGATTCCTGTTTTAATTGATGCGGCGGAAAACGCTTTTCTTTAGGGTCTTTTACAGCTAAACTATCGGATACAATTGTTTCAGAAACGACAGCTTCACCATCAGTTTTAAGTATAGTTTTAGTGGTGTTGAGCAGAAAAAACAGTCCTGCAATACTTGCTGCGACTCCAGCCAAAAGTAGGGGTAAAAAGATAGTTTTTCTGTTTTGTTTTAGTGAATTTTTAGGGTTGAACACAATTTTTAAATCTGCGGATAATTTTGTGTTGCTATACATTTGTTGCTCCGCCAACCAGCTCGGATTTGCTGAAATAAATTGACTTAACGCCTTCTCTTTACTTTCAGAAAGCAAACCTTCCACAGCGGCAATAAGAAATTGTTCTGCGTTTTCAGATGTGATCTTCGTCTCGTTAAATGTAATTGCCTTCAAATGGGATTTAAAGGATTGTTCCAAAATGGAAATGCCAGGATTTAGGGAAACTAATTTCTCCTTTTCGACCTGCAATTGTGTATGGCTTTCAAGAAAGTTGTGCAATAAAACGGTGTCATCTTCCCCTAGGCTTCCTTCCAAGAAATCAATGTAAAACGCTTCGTAATTTGATAGATTAATTTTAGACATATTAAATACAAACTAATTTATAG
>JBIKZR010000271.1:0-3548 GCA_044354635.1 Crocinitomicaceae bacterium
TGGCTACCAACTGCTTTCAAGCGGTTGAAACAGTTGGATTTCCCGAAGCAAGAATAATTCTCGCGCAATGTACTATCTATTTAGCGACTTCACCGAAAGGAAATGCAGCGTATATGGCAATTAATAAAGCGCAAGAAGAAGTTAGAAACTCCGGAAACCTTGGCGTTCCTCTTCCCTTGCGCAATGCGCCAACAGCCTTGATGAAAGAACTTGGTTACGGAAAAGAATATTTATACTCGCACGACTATCCAGGGAATTTTATACAACAAGAATTCCTTCCGGATGAACTTATTGGAACACCTTTTTTTAAAGCCGGAAGCGCTAAAAAAGAACAGGAAACAGAAGAAATAGTCACCAAATTGTGGGGTGAAAAATACAATTGATGGCTGCCAAACTTGCATATTATTTATTTATTCTTCCAATATCATACTTGCCACTGCGCATCTTGTATTTATTTTCTGACAGCCTATTTCTTTTACTGATTTCGGTAATTCCATATAGAAATAACGCCATAGAAGCTAATTTACAAAAATCGTTTCCCGAAAAATCCTCAAAAGAACTGAAACGGCTAAAACGAAAATTTTACCGTCACTTTTGTGACGTATTAGCGGAGGGAATAAAGAATTTAACGATTTCCGAAAAAGAATTAAAATATCGTTTTACAGTTAAAAATCCAGAATTACTAGAAGATTTATACAAAAAGAATAAAAGTGTAATTCTTGTTTCTGGCCATTACAACAACTGGGAATGGCTGATTACAGCGCAAAACTTCCTATTCTCCCACCAAGCAATGGGAATCGGAATGCCAATGACGAGTAAATTCTGGGATCGAAAAATCAATGAAAGACGCACTCGTTTTGGGATGAAAGTCATGCATGCTAAAAATTTTAAAGCTGAAATTAAAGCAAATCTTCATACGCCAATTGCAATTCTTACACTTGCGGATCAATCCCCTGGGAATTCTAGAAAAAGCTATTGGATGAACTTTTTAAACCAAGAAACCGCCGTTCTATTTGGCACGGAGCAAATGGCGCATGAATTTGATTTTTCAGTTGTATTTTTTATTCTGCACAAAGTGAAGCGAGGACAGTATCAAATGGAACTGAAAATCATTTCAGAAGAACCGCACGAATGCATCTGGGGAGAGATTACGGAACAACATGTACAACTGCTCGAAAAAGAAATTAGAAAAGAGCCAAGTTTTTGGCTTTGGTCGCATAACAGATGGAAACGCGAAATTCCCCACGATATCGTGCAACTAAAAGATGAACAATATGTTAAATTTAACCGGACTTTTAAAAATAAGTAGTCTACTTCTCATTTTTAATTCTTACATCTCTGCACAAGAAAATAGATATGTAAGAAAAAACAAATCGGCACGTAAAATTCAATACACAAAAGATCTTTGCTATTCCCGTTCTATTCTTGTCAAAGACAGTATGGTTTACACTGCAAATTCCAATGGTGCGTTGTATGCAACAAATTTAAAAACGGAAAAATCTACTAATCTCCTTAAAAATAGGAAGTTTGAGGAGATGCGCGACATAGAATTTAGCGGTAATGATATTATAGGAATGCAAAGCGGAACATATGGATTACTTGCAAAAACTGATATAGAGAAATTCATTGAATACATTACACCAAAATCGAGTATGTGGATTGGTACTTTCTTGGATGGAATGGATATTCTAAAAAATACCGGATTTATAATGGGAGATCCAAAAAAAGGATTTTTCTCCTTGTATCACAGCGAAAATGCTGGTCTAGAATGGAAAGAATGTGAAGGGAAAGTTGCTGCAATGGATGGAGAAGCAGGCTTCGCAGCAAGCGGAACGAATGTTCAGGTGCTAAATGACAGCACATTTGTTTTTGTTTCCGGCGGAAAAAAAAGCAGATTTTTTAAAACAACAAATAAAGGAAAAACGTGGAAAATCACTTCCTTGCCATATATGACGAGTGAGTCTAGCGGTGCATTTTCAATCCACATGTTTTCCGAACAAATTGGGGTTATTGTTGGTGGAGACTATAAAAATCCAGATTTAAATTTAAATATTTCTTTTTTTACAGATGACGGTGGTGAATTTTGGATCAATTCCGAAACACAACCTCGTGGCTATCGTTCATGTGTAATCCAAACAAAAGGAGTTTTTTATACGTGTGGAACAAATGGTTTGGATTATTCGAAAGACTTTGGAAATACATGGGAACCATTTTCAAATGGCAACTATTACGCATTATTTTCCGATGGGAAAAAATTATATGCTACGACAGAAAATGGTAGTTTTAAAATTTTTGATTTAATAAATTTATAAAAAAAATGAACGAATTAATCGAAAAAGTAAAGTCGCACGTGAAAGAGATTTTTAAAAACGATGCCACCGGCCACGATTGGTTTCATATTGAACGCGTGCACGCAATGGCTTGTCTGTTGCAAGAAAAAGAAGGCGGAAATCGATTGGTAATTGAACTTTCGGCGCTACTTCACGATATTTCGGATCACAAAATGAATGGCGGTAAATTAAACCATGGAGGAACGGTTGCCTTTGATTTATTGAAAAAATTAAGTTGTACGACTGAAATTGCATTAGCCGTAAAGGAAATTGTGGATGGTGTGTCGTATAAAGGTGCAAATGTTCCAGACGAAATGACAGGTTTGGAAGGAAAGATTGTGCAGGATGCAGATCGTTTAGATGCAATTGGCGCAATTGGAATAGCGCGAGCTTTTGCATTTGGAGGGAATAAAAGTCGCGCACTGTATTTGCCAGATTTTAAGCCTAAAATGCATACTTCATTTGAAGAATATGCTACCGCTAAAAGCCATACAATCAATCATTTTTATGAAAAATTATTACTTATAAAAGATAGGCTGCATACCGAATCAGCGAAAGAAATTGGAAGTGAACGACACCATTTTATGGAGAGTTTCTTGCAGCAGTTTTACAAAGAATGGCATATAATTACCCATTAAACTCTATTTTTACCCCCTCAATAGCAATTAAAACGAATATGACAGATTACTTGGCGCTAGGAATTGATATAGGTGGAACATCATCGGAATATGGATTGGTTACGCGCGATGGCGAAATTGTTTACGAACGTGACTTTCCAACAAAAGATTTTCCCTTGCCGAAGGAATTGATAGATGAAATTTATGATGATATAGAAAAACAAGGACTTTTAGAGTCCATCATAGGTGTTGGAATTGGAGCACCAAACGGGAATTATTTTACAGGCAACATTGAATATGCGCCAAATTTAGTTTGGAAAGGAATCATTCCACTTGCTAAAATGTTTGAGGAAAAATTTAAAAAACCAACCTTCTTGACTAACGACGCAAATGCTGCAGCAATGGGCGAAATGATTTTTGGAAACGCCAGAGATTTGAAGGATTTTGTAAGCGTAACGCTAGGAACTGGACTTGGAAGCGGAATTGTTATAGATGGAAAAATTGTTTATGGTCACGATGGATTTGCAGGGGAATTCGGACATATTCGGATGGTTCCAAACGGCAGATTATGCGGATGTTCTCGCAAAGGCTGTTTGGAAAC
>JBIKZR010000024.1:0-10935 GCA_044354635.1 Crocinitomicaceae bacterium
CGAAAGAAATTAGTTGCTATGAATAAAGTTGTAAAAAATGTGGAGGAAGCATTGCGCGGAATCGAAGATGGTATGACGCTCATGCTCGGTGGATTTGGCTTGTGCGGAATTCCAGAAAACTCAATTGCTCATTTGGTTAAAACGGAAGTGAAAGGCTTAACGTGTATTTCAAATAACGCTGGTGTGGATGATTTTGGCTTAGGTTTACTGCTACATAAAAAACAAATCAAGAAAATGATTAGCTCCTATGTTGGCGAAAATGCTGAATTTGAGCGACAAATGCTTTCCGGTGAGTTGCTAGTGGATCTTATTCCTCAAGGAAGTTTAGCCGAGCGCTGCCGAGCTGGAGGTGCCGGGATCCCTGCTTTTTTTACGCCAGCTGGACACGGAACAGAAGTGGCAGAAGGAAAAGAAATACGTATTTTTAATGGAAAACCACATATTTTAGAAGAAGCGTTAACAGCAGATTTTGCAATTGTGAAAGCCTGGAAAGGGGATACAGAAGGGAATTTAGTTTTCAAAGCAACCGCACGAAATTTTAATCCAATGATGGCAATGGCCGGAAAAATTACCATTGCAGAAGTAGAAGAATTGGTTCCTGCAGGAGAATTAGACCCTAATTTCATCCACACTCCAGGAATATTTGTGCAACGAATTTTCAAAGGAGAAAAGTTCGAAAAACGCATCGAACAGCGGACGGTTAGAACAAAAAATTGATACATTAAAAAAATGGCTTTAGATAAAGTAGGTATTGCAAAAAGAATCGCTCAGGAACTTAGAGATGGTTGGTATGTAAATTTAGGAATTGGTATTCCAACTTTGGTCGCTAATTATATTCCGGAAGGAATTGAAGTTGAATTTCAATCTGAAAATGGTATTCTTGGAATGGGTGCTTTCCCTTTCGAAGGAGAGGAAGATGCAGATCTTATAAATGCGGGTAAACAAACAATCACAGCTCGAAAAGGCGCTTCATTTTTTGATTCCGCAATGTCTTTTGCAATGATTCGTGGTCAGCACGTTCAGTTAACGGTTTTGGGAGCAATGGAAGTTTCCCAGAATGGAGACATTGCAAACTGGAAAATTCCCGGTAAAATGGTAAAAGGAATGGGTGGAGCAATGGATTTAGTCGCTTCGGCTGAAAATATAATTGTGGCAATGATGCACACGAATCGAGAAGGAGAATCAAAAATCCTGAAAACATGTTCGCTGCCACTTACCGGTGTTGGATGCGTAAAAAAAGTGGTAACGGAATTAGCAGTTTTAGAAATCAAAGACAATAAGTTCCACCTGGTGGAGCGCGCTCCTGGAGTAAGTATCGAAGAAATTATCGCAAAAACAGAAGGGGATTTAGTAGTTCCGGATGTGGTTCCAGAAATGAAGTTATGATAGCAAACAAGAAGAATTTACCTGTAAAAATTCATTTCTTCAATGTATTTCTGAACGGGATCCGTCAATAAATAGCGCACGTCTTTCCCGTCTTTTATTGCATGGCGCACAAAACTTGCTGAAACTTTCATCACCGGAGCATCATCACAAAAGACAACATTTGGATTTTCAGCAAAATCATTCCCAATTTGCGCGTTAATTCCAGTTATTTCAGCTTCTTCTTGCAAGGTTAAAACCCGCGGATAAACATAGATTTTGTGGTTTTTAAGAATCACAGCATGGTTGTGCCACTTGTGTAATGTGCGCAAATTGTCTTCACCCATAATTAGTGCAAATTCATCACTCGGGTATTTTTCCTTTAGATAAGCAAGCGTTTTTGCCGTATAACTGGGTTTTGGCAGATTAAATTCAATATCACTTGCCCGCAACTTCGGATTATCGTCAATTGCGATTTTCACCAAAGCCAATCGGTGGTAATCTGCCAATAAAGTAGACTTTTCTTTTAACGGATTTTGTGGCGAAACAACGAGCCAAACTTGATCCAAATCGGTGAAATCTGCCATGTAATTAGCAATCACCAAATGCCCAACGTGAATGGGATTAAATGTGCCGAAGTAAAGTCCTATTTTCATGCTTTAAGAAAATTTAAAACCGATTCTTTTGCAGAAGCAATTGCGGTTTCCAACTTGTCATTTACTAAAATAAGATCAAAATCTTCTGCAAAACTTAACTCGTTTTTCGCTTTTCCCATGCGTTGCTGAATTTTTTCTTCTGTCTCAGTGCTTCTGTCTCGCAAGCGTTTTTCCAATTCTTCATAGCTTGGTGGTTGCACAAAAATAGCTAAAGCAGCCTCCCTAAAAATGCGTTTTAAATTCAATCCACCAATCACATCCACATCAAATATTACGGTTTTTCCGTTCGACCAAATTCGCTCAATTTCGGATTCTAAAGTGCCGTAAAAATTGTTGGTGTACACTTCTTCCCACTCAATAAATGCCGCATCTTCGATTTTCCGCTTGAACAAATCTAAGCTTAGGAAATAGTAATCTTTCCCGTCAATTTCATTTGGACGCGGTTCTCTACTGCAAGCTGAAACAGAAAATTCCAAGCCGATATTTTCATCCAATAATGCATGAACGATGGTTGTTTTTCCTGCTCCAGATGGCGCTGAGAAAATGATGCATTTGCCTTTTTGATCCATTGGTAAATCGTTTGTGCTTGTTGGTAAATGGATACCAACCAAGTAAAATCTATAAGGTATTTAATATTTGTTCTTTGATTTTCTCTAAATTATCTTTCATGTCCACCACCAATTTTTGCATTTCAGCATGGTTGCTTTTGCTTCCAAGGGTGTTGATTTCACGACCAATTTCTTGTGAAATGAATCCAAGTTTCTTTCCGGATAACGGCAGCGACATTGTCTCTAAATAATAGTCCAAGTGATTCATTAAACGCATTTTTTCTTCTGAAACGTCTAGTTTCTCTAAATAGAAAATCATTTCTTGCTCCAAACGATTATCGTCGTGCTTGCGGTTTTCTAATTCTTCTAATCCCTTTCGAATGCGAGATTTAACCGTTTCAATTCGCTCATTTTCGTATTTCGGAACTTCGAGTAACAACCTACGGATATCTTCAATTCTTGCGCTAAATTCATGTTCAAGTGCTTGTCCTTCCTGACGTCTGAATTCATTCATGTTTAAACACGCCTCTGCTGCAAGAGAAATAATCCATTCTTTTTCTTCTGCCTTAATTTCCTCTCGTTCATTTATGTAAATGTCCGGCATACGAAGTATTAAAGACATATAATCTTCCGTCGTTTCACCAATCAATTCGTTTACCGCTTTTAAATCTGCATAATATGCTCTAGCAAGATCTTTATTTACCGTAAAATTCTTCGTGTCTCCAGTACTATCGATTTGGATAGAAACATCTACTTTTCCCCGATCCATTTGCTCGCTGATCATCTTGCGTATTTCTGGCTCTATTTCTCGATATGCAGATGCAATTCGGACATTAAGATCCAATGTTTTACTGTTCAACGAACGTATTTCGATGGAAACTTTTTTACTTTGATATGTTCCGGTGGCTTTGCCGAAGCCGGTCATGGAGAGAAGCATAAATTGCGATTTTTAACAATTGTTTCGGTAAAAATAGGAAAATTCAGGGAATGACTCCGCTAAACTACCATTTTGATAGATAAATGGAGATGTAAATCCCTGCCAATTTCTGTATCTTTGCACCATGATTTTATACAATGTAACAGTAAGTATTGATCCAGCAGTAGCTGTGGAATGGGTGGAATGGATGCGCTCCAAACACATTCCAGATGTCATGGCAACTGGTTGTTTTCTGGAAAGTCGCTTCTCACGCGTCAATGGCGAAGAAGAAAATGGATTTACCTACGCAACAACCTACCTAGCGGAAAGTCAGGAAAAATTAGACACCTATCAATCTGTTTTTGCACCAGCATTAAAACAAGAACACAGCGAACGTTACCTTGGGAAATTTGCAGCATTTCGAACATTTTTAACCGTTATTGAAGAATTTAAATAAGATGAAAGTTAGAGCGAAAAAACATCTTGGACAGCATTTTTTAACGGATAAAAATATTTGTGAAAAAATCGCCTTTCAACACAAATCCCATCAGGGATGCACAAAAGTTCTAGAAATCGGACCTGGAATGGGCGCAATTACCGAATATCTATTAAAACAATCGGATCAGGATTTATACGTGATGGAAATCGATCGCGACTCCATTGCTTATTTGAATGTCAATTTCCCCCAATTGAAGGATAAAATCATCGAAGCAGATTTCCTGAAAATGGATCTAAAGAAAATAATGGGGGAAGATTCTTTTGCTGTAGTGGGAAATTTTCCCTACAATATTTCTTCCCAGATTTTATTCAAATGCCTCGATTATCGGGATCAGATTCCCGAAATTATGGGAATGTTCCAAAAAGAAGTAGCCATGCGTGTTGCTGAAAAACCAGGCACAAAAACCTACGGAATTATGAGTGTTTTATTGCAGGCGTTTTACGATATAGAATATTGCTTCACCGTGGATGAACACGTTTTTAACCCGCCTCCAAAAGTGAAATCCGGTGTTATTCGCTGCACAAGAAATGAAAGAGGTTCGCTTCCTTGCGACGAAAAGTTGTTTATTCGTGTGGTAAAAATGAGCTTTAACCAACGTAGAAAAACGATTCGTAATTCTATTAAACAGTTGATTAGCGGTACGGATTTTGACCATCCTTTTTTAACGTTGCGCCCAGAAAGATTGTCTGTGGAAGACTTTATCGAATTGACGCAGGCAGTGGCAGGAATTGTGCGTGTCGAAACGTCAGAAAAGTAGACGGCTTTTTCTATCACAGCCTTTAATTGCTGAAGTTTTAGTTAAAGTAGCCCGTTAAAAAAGGTAATTTTTCTATTTTCTATTAAAAATGTATTTTCTTTTCGGAAAAATCACTTTCTTTGTTGTATAAAACACGAAAAGCATGAGCTCATCAACAATTTTTTACGGCATTGCAGATTTTGCAAAAATAGCATTTACACCTTTCGAATTTATTGGTGATTTTGTCAATTTTTCATTTATATTGCTTGGATTTATTGGGTTATTCATTTGGTTAAACAAGCAGAAAAAATTCAATGATAAGGCCGCAAGCGATCCGAATCAATTAAAATAATTTTTTATTCTATACTATTTAAGGTTGTTGTTCTCAGATCAGCAACCTTTTTTCGTATAAATAAGCCTAAAAACACGTTTATTTTATTTTTAACGTATGAGCGTATTTTCCATAATTATTACAGCTGGCGGAATTGGCCGAAGAATGGGAGGAGATCTCCCAAAACAGTTTTTGAATATTGGAGGAAAACCAATTCTAATGCATACGTTGGAATTATTTCACTCCTACGATTCCACTGCACAATTAGTGCTTACGCTGCCAGAAGAATGGAAATCATTTTGGGAAGATTTACTATTAAAACACAGGTGTGAAATTCCTCATTCTCTTGTAGACGGGGGAAAAGAACGGTATTTTTCCATTAAAAACGCACTCGATTTGTGCACCGGAGAGTTTATTGCTGTGCACGATGGCGTTCGTCCGTTAGTTAGTCTTAAAACAATTGAGAAATGTTTTTTAGCAGTGCAGGAACTCGGACAAGTTGTACCCGTTCTGCCGGTAAAAGAATCCCTTCGCTTCATCCAAAAAAATGAATCAAAATCTTTGGACAGAACGGCGTATTTTACAGTTCAAACACCACAATGTTTCAAAAGATCCACTTTAATAGAAGCCTATAAAATTCCTTTCCACTCCGGAATCACAGATGATGCAAGTTTGGTCGAAGAAGCAGGATTTTTTATTCACTCGGTCGAAGGGAATGAAGAAAACATAAAAGTGACAACGCCATTAGATATAATATTGGCAGATTTTCTACTAAAACGCTAAGATTTGTGAAATTATATTTCGAATCGCATTCTTCGTTATCGGTTCTCCTTATATTTGTACTTCACACCAATTAAATGAAAGTTACAGAACATTTGAAACAGGCTAAAGAAACACTTTTTTCTTTCGAAATTCTACCGCCATTAAAAGGGAAAAGTATTCAGTCAATTTATGATGGAATAGATCCTTTGATGGAGTTCAAACCACGTTTTGTAAATGTTACCTACCATCGGGAGGAATTTATTTATAAAGAAAGAGAAAACGGTTTGCTGGAAAAAATTGCAATCCGCAAGCGCCCGGGAACAGTTGGGATTTGTGCTGCAATTATGAATAAATACCAGGTGGATGCTGTTCCGCATTTAATCTGTGGTGGTTTTAGCAAAGAGGAAACAGAAAATGCCTTAATCGATCTGCAATTTTTGGGAATTGATAATGTTCTTGCTTTGCGCGGCGATTCTATTAAAACGGAATCTACGTTTAAACAGCACAAAGACGGTCATCGTTTCGCAGTGGAATTGATTGGTCAAATTGCAGAAATGAATAAGGGGAATTACATGATGGATGACATCAAGCTTGAACCAACTGATTTCTGTATCGGGACGGCAGGATACCCCGAAAAACATTTCGAAGCGATGAATATGACAACGGATCTGCATTATCTGAAAGCGAAAGTAGATGCAGGAGCGGAATATATTGTGACACAAATGTTTTTTGATAACCAAAAATATTTTGATTTTGTCGAAGCGTGCAGATCTAACGGAATCAATGTTCCAATTATTCCAGGTTTGAAACCAATCAAAACAATGGATCATATTACGTTCTTGCCTAAATTCTTCAAAGTAGATTACCCGGAAGCTCTTTCCAAGGAACTTATTAAATGCAAAGACAGCAAACAAGTGGAGGCTTTAGGAATTGAATGGGGGATTCAACAATCCAAAGAGTTAAAAGAAGCGGGCGTTCCATGCATCCACTATTATACAATGTCTAATTCCTCCATGGTAAAAACAATCGCAAAAGAAATATTTTAATTGTATACTATGAAAAATTATTCACTTTCCTTATTGGTATTATTTTCCATACTAATTTCCGCTCAAGCACAAGACCTTAAGTTGAAAAATGCTCTTGTAATCGGACAATTGGACAAGCAAGAAGACCGCTATTCCTTGGAAATCAATTTGACGGAAATGTTATCTGAGGCTGGCGTTAAAGCTATGCCATCGTTGAATGTTCTGAAATTAGGTAGCGACGCATCTATTCTTGCATCGGATTCTGTTCAAAAGGTGCTTGCAGCAAAAGGAATTGATACGTATGTCTTGATTTCAATTCGGGGGTACGATAGAAAATTCAAAAAGTCCGTGCGTGTGGATGATTTAACTGCCGTTTTGCAAGCTGGGAATTTGTTTCCACTTTACCGAGATGAGGTAACTTCCGTTTGTTTTGAATTTCTTTTTTATAGAAATGGCAAGTTTGTGAAAAGCGATATTTTAAAATGCGGAAACGTCTCGGACCGGGATTCTGTTATTAAGCGCTTTAGAAAAAAAGTCAGCAAGCGGATTTCGAAAAACTGGTTGAACTAAAAGCCGGTAGCCATCTATACATAGATAGATTTCCCTTCTTTCTTTCCAATGATATTCTAATCAATTTTGGTTGGACCTCCCAAACAACTTTGCAACGTATTTTCCAATTATGTCAAATTCCAAGTTTACGGTATCTCCAATTTGAAGCGCATGGAAATTTGTGTGCTCGTATGTATATGGAATAATGCAAACGGAAAATTCCTTGTCTTTGGAATCTACTACGGTTAAACTCGTTCCGTTAATCGTTACAGATCCTTTTTCAACGGTTACCATATCGTTTAAATACTGAAAGGTATATTTCCAGCTTCCATTTTGATCTTCTATTGCGCTGCACGTTGCAGTTGTATCAACGTGCCCCTGTACAATGTGTCCGTCTAATCGGCCATTCATTTGCATGCAACGTTCGAGATTTACCTTCGTTCCAATTTTCCAGGATTTCAAATTCGTCTTATCCAAGGTTTCTTGAATCGCCGTAACAACGTATTCATTGCTGGATAATTCTACAACTGTTAAACAGCAGCCATTATGGGCAACACTTTGATCGATTTTTAATTCAGAGGTGAACGGGGCAGAAATGGTGAAATGAATATTTTCTCCTTCTTTTCGTATAGCTTTTACGACCCCTAATTGTTCAATTATTCCTGTAAACATTGTATTTTTATACAAAGATAGGAGAAAAGCTGCAAATTGAATGTAACTTAACATTAATCCATTCTCAAAACACTTTACAATGAAACGTAGTTTTTATTTTCTGTTACTAGGAATATTTTTGGCCTCCTGCAATCCTGTAGCTTTTCGAGTGAAATCAACCACGCGAAAGTTAGCTAAAGTGGAAGTTACGCCCCATTTTTTTGAAAAAGATTCTTTAACGTTAAAATTTTGGAAAGGCGGAACAGGTCCCGCACTAATTTTTATTCATGGCTTTGGCGGAGACGCGCTACTTTCATGGGAAAAGCAACTTTTGTTTTTTGGAAAAGAACATACCGTAATTGCGCCAGATTTGCTTTGGTTTGGTGAAAGTTCCTCCACAAAGCCACCTAATCTTTCATCTCAAACAGAGGCAATAATCGACTTGATGGATTATTTACAGATAGAAATAGCAACGATTATTGGACAAAGTTATGGCGGATTTGTTGCAATTAATCTTGTGCAAAAAGCACCCAACCGAATTCAAAAATTAGTTCTTGCAAATTGTCCAGGAACAACATTCAACGTTTCTGAATTAGAGAAAGTGTGCCAAAAATACGCAGTGCAAACAATCGATGAATTCTTTGTTTTGAAGGAGCAGCAACAAATCCAACGACTTTTCGATTTGGTGACTTTTACAAATCCCCAGCTACCAAAATTTCTTTTAAAAAGTGTGTATTCTGCTTATTTTGGAAAAAATAACGCTGAATTAACTCAATTATTGCGATTATTAGAAAAAGACAAGGAAGAATTTCCAAATTTTAATACTGGTAAAATTTCCACTTTAGTAGTTTGGGGAGAGCAAGACGAGCTGTTTTCTTTGGCGGAAGGCAAAATTTTTGCCGATACAATTGGCGCGCAATTTAAAGTAATACCCAACTGTGGGCACGCTCCTCAAGTAGATCAACCAGCCGAGTTTTTAAAAATAATGCAACAATTTATTTTGGAAAAATGAGACTTTACCTATTTTGATTCGGTATCCTTTCAACCTCCTCCAAGTATAAATTCAATGGTCGTTTAAAAAGTGTAAACTTTTACAAAACAAGTGTAGGTGTGAATGTACCCTAACGCAAAAAAAATCCCCAACTTTCGAAGGGGATTTAAATCAGTTTAACGTATTGTTACGCTTCTTCTTCCAAAGAAAATGGTGGGTAAGTATCTGTTAAATATCCCATGTATGCAGAAACTCTAAATCCCCATCGCATAACTCCGACAGAAAAACCATGCATTCCAGCAGGATATTTTCCTGTGAATAATACGATCCACCAAGCAATAAATCGAACAAACGAAGCTGCTATGGATAGGAAATACAAGCAAAATATATGAGGAATATAAACATAGAATATGCCTAAAAACATACGCAGCAATAGTTTTCCTCTACTTGAACTTTGAGGACAATCTAATTCTATCCACGTATTTTCGTCTGTTCCAGAAAGCCCAAAACTTGGATAACCATCCGATAAATTTGAAATTCGAGCCATAACTCTTAGATTCCACCTTTGCAGATTCAATTGGTATCTAAAAAAGCTTTCAGGAAATTTTCCAGTAAATAGAATAATCCAAAAAGTAAGGAAGTTTAAAAATAGACTTCCAATAACAACAAAAATCAGTAAAAAAATGTGTGGCAGTGCAATGTAAAACATTCCTAGAAAAGTTCTTAAGATTAATTCTCCGCGAGAATAGGTTTCTTGGTGTTTAATTCCAAATTTCATAATAATAGCAGTTTTTAAATTATAGTGTTGCGAATGTATACATAAATTTTGAAGTATATTATTTTTTTGTCGTGGGAATAAAAATTAAGTTGATAGGTATCTTTAAATTACTGCATTTAATTTTTAAATACGAATCGAGTTACACATCTAAATTAACGATTGAAATGCTATAAGTTGTGCCGGTTTCGTCGCTGATTTTTGTATACGTCCCTTCCAGTTGTTCGATTAGCATATCTATAAGTTGTACTCCAAAAGTGGAAACTTCACTTGGATTTTTCCATTTCCCATTATCTTTATATTCTAGCGTGAAATAGCCAGAATTTACAGAGCTAAGCGATAAATGAATTTCTCCTTCTTTTTGAAAAGCATGTTTCAGGGTATTGGATACTAATTCCGATACCAATAAAGCCAAAGGAACGATAGTTTTTAATCCAACTCTCTCCAATTTAGAGGTAACAAATATCTGAACAGATTTAGTCAGATACAACGATTGATATAAATCGTCAATTAGCGTTTTAAAATAGTCGGAAGTTTCAATTTGAGAGAGGTATTTTTCTTGGTAAATTTTTTGGTGAATTAGAGACATTGCCATGATACGATTAATTGCGTCGCTAAATTGAATTTTTGTATCCTCCGATTCTATTTCTGAAGATTGCAGCCGCAAAAGACTTATTATTACCTGTAAATTATTTTTTACTCTGTGGTGAATTTCTTTAATCAAAACAGTTTTTTCTTCATTTTGAAGTTGAATTAATTGGTATTGTTCATTCAATTCTTCGTTTGCAATCCTTGAGCCATGTTCCGCATTTGCAGTTGTTTTTATAAATTGGGATATAATGTAACCTATGATGAACATGCATAAACTGAATTCTATGATTGTTCCAACATTACTAAATCTAGCTGTATCCTCAAGAATTATTGTATTAATATCCAAAAAGAAAAGATAATAGATGGAAATTATTAAAATCGAAATAACTGAAGTGAAATTCCCAGCCTTTCTGCCCAAATTGAAATAGGCGAATATGGTTATGATTATTAACCACAACGGTTCAATCATATGGGGGACATTTTGCACTAAAAAAAAGGATGTCGCCTTCAATAACAGGGAAAACGCCAACATAAAATAGGAAA